>CAZTPE010000071.1:0-10349 GCA_964614545.1 uncultured Ectothiorhodospiraceae bacterium | reverse complement strand
CTTGTGACGCCACCTGTAACTGGGGGATAAGGTCGAACCCCCTTGGGGACGCCATATGTAAGCCGCTGATTTCAGTGGCTTTTCTTATGAGGTTCTTTTTTGTAAAAGGCCGCTCGGTGGTAACCGTCTCTAGACTTTCTCTAGAATAGATTTTTCCAAAAGAGTAGGGCTAGGGTTTCAGGTATTCCGTCAGCTCACAAACACGGGGCCGTGCTGCGTGGGGGCAGTTTTCCATTCGTCTTCCCCAGGGCAGTAACACTCCGCGCTCGACCGCCTATCCAACCGTCCTGTGAGCGCAAGCCAATGGCAAAACTTTGCGCAACCATGTCATGTCGTCGCATACGCGCCGCGAGCTTTTCATTCATGTGCAGCAGATAGGTATGGATGACTTCGGGGGCACGGGTATTGGGCGGCATCACCTTGCTATGGCCTATCTGTAATCCCCCCATGATTAATCGAGCCTGGAAGTAGACTCACGTGGTTTTCGTCAACTTCTGTTTCGGGGTGATACCTCCCAGGGCCATGTTGAACCGGACACCCATAACAGTGGACATTGCCGTGGATGTCCAGCAAATTTTGCGTCATTTTGTAGCCGATACACCGAAGAGCGGTTTGTAACGAACCGTGAGCCCCCGTCTCGCGACGGCTACGACACCATCGGGAACCATTCTCGCCAATTCCTGCCCGTGTGGGCGATATAGGCAATCTCCCGACCCATTTCCCGGGGACTCTCCTCGATCAATTTTAATCCCCTCCGTCCGACCGCGAACGCGCTGCGGTTGCCCCTAAGCTGAACGGCGCTAACAAGGCCTTCGATAAACGAGTTATCGAAGGTCATCAAGAACTCACAGGGCCGCGCTCCCGCGAACAATCCCGACTGCCTCAGCCAACCTGTATAGTCCTCCAGCAGCGCGTCGATTCGATCCGGCACCTCTTCCATGGATATCCGGCCCTGCTGTACTGCGGTGTCGATTCCACAGTGCCAGTTGAAAAGCGCCGCCCGCTTCCTCTTCGTCTCCTCGTCGTTTAAAAACCTGACCAGATCATCGATCTCCGGACGTCCCGGGACGACGCAGGGCATCTTGGGAAAGGTTATGCTGAGAACCGCGTCCCAACCGGGTTGCAACGTCTTGTCGACATCCTCTGCATAGAATTTAGCAACCGCTCGCTTGCCGAGTTTTACGGCGTGGTCTGTGAACATTTTCGCCTTCGCGTCGAGATCTTGTAGCCAGGTCGCAACATCAGTGTTACTGGCGGGAAGCTCGAGCGATCCGATAAAGATCTCGCCTAAGATCTTAGAACTTTCAGCTACGTGCTCCGGCATCCATTGTTGAGCGCTGTCGGAGCCCTCTAGCATTTTGGAAACCTGCTCATCGCCCTGGGAGGCGAAGAGTAGTGTTCCGGGTGCAATGATAAGATCAGCCTCGGTCAGGCGATTGCGGACATCTTCTGGGATGGGTTCCTGCGCGGAATAACCAACGTAACCCGGGGCGAGGTTATCAGGCCGGATCATTGCCTTGGTCATCGGATAGACGATCTTGTCGAAATACAAAAGGTCTGTCAGATCCTGAAGACAAGGCCCGTGAACCAGGATACGTTCTTTCAAATCTGTCATTTTTCAATGCCTGTCCTTAGTTCTTGCTCGCCAGAAGCATCAGAATGACTTGGTGATCCGATGTCCGGGAAGGTCTCGCTGTAAGATTCTTCGGACAGGTACTTGTGCCACTCGTTAGCCGTCAGATTCCGCCCGACGCGTCCGGCGGCCTCGAGAATCAAATCCTCGGGCTGCCACAACCAGATGCGGGCGGTGAAATCCCAGCTGGCCGTCGCAACAAAGCGGCCGTCCGGGCTGAAATCCACGTCTGTCACATTGGGTCGCTCGTGGCTCAGTCTGGCTACCTCTTGACCGCTCTCAAGCTCCCAGATCCGCCCGGTATCGTGGTCACTGGCAGTGACCAGGTGCTGTCCGTCGGGGCTGAACACTATGCGTGAAACTTCGTGGTCATGCGGCAGGACCCGGATCGGGTCCCCTTCGGTGGTATCGATGAACAGATTGACATTCGTCCCATCGGCCTTTGCGATGAGTCCGCTCTTCGTACTATGCACGTCGCCCCGTGATCGCTTATCGTGATCCTCGAGGAGTTGACTGGCATAAGCCGCTCCCTCTGCCTCACTCCCATCAGGCAGCATAACCTTGGCCACAGGCTGCTGGCTGGAGACTTCTATCAGTACCGGGACATGTCCGAATAGAGACTGACGAGCGTTAGTCGCCAGATACCGACCATCCGAACTGAAGGCGACGCCCAGCACTGCCACCTCGTGCCGGAAGAGCCTGATCTCGCGAAGTTCTTGGGAATCCCAAATCCTCAGAACCCTGTCGCCGCTGTGAGTCAACAGATGCCTGCTATCGGACAAGAAACGGGCGGACCACAAGTATTCGTGGTGGATCATTCGAGCGATCTCTGCTCCCATTTCGGTGTCCCATACGTGCGCGACGTTGTTTTTTGCCCAGGTTACCAAGCGTGAGCCGTCAGGGCTGAACTCCAGGTTCCACACCTCGGCGTTGTGGCGAAATGTATGCATGGGTTTTAGGTCCGGAACCGTCCAGATCCGGGCGAAATGCTCCGGCGAGGCGATCCCGACAAAGCGTCCGTCCGGGCTGAAGGCGAGCTTGGCGGCGTTCGTGGCCAGGGTTTGCCCCTCCTGCTTGAAAACATCCCAAAGGAATGCTGTGAAAGTGCTCGGGCTACTGACTCCCAGAAACCGGCCGTCCTGACTATGCGTTACATAATTTCCGAGAATCTCGAACTTTCCAACGATCTCCTGGGTACGCCATTTCCAGATCAGCGTCTCGCCCATGACCTCTTGTGTGGCGAGGATCTCCCCGTCTGGTTCGAAGGCCATACTGACCACTGGACGCTCGTTCTTGTGTTCGAGAAAGACCGGGGTTCCTACTGGGTCGAGCCCCCAGATCGCGATCCGGTTGTGGAACGCAACAGCGAACAGTTGACTGTCTCGGCTGAAGCAGATTGTCCGGACCGAAAGTCCCTCGGTGACCGGCTGCAGGACAGGTTGAAGCTCCTCCTTTTCAGCATTCAACAGACACAGATTCCCGGACTCATCGCCGAAGGCCAGCCATTTTCCGTCCGGGCTGTACTCGACCGCAGAGATCGAACCACCCAGCCTTGGCCCCTTGTTTAAGCTTCCTGTCCAGGGATTCCAGAGCCACGTTCGCCCATCCTTCCCGCCATAGGCAACTTGTCCAGACCTGGGCTGGGCGGCGATCGCCTGCCAGTCGATGTCCGTTTCGGCGGTCAAGTCGACGAGTCGACGCGCCGAGATCGACAGGCCCTGACGCAACGCCTGATCGGCCTCGAGGGAGGGGACGCCGAGCCTGGTACAACGTTTCATTCCCTCGGCGGCGAGCAGGATGCCTCGCTCTGTCAACTCCGGTCCTTCTAATTGGACAATGACTTGTGCCTGGGCTGCAAGTTGCCGGGACAGTGAAACCTGGTAGGCCCTCCGCTGGCGTTCATCCTCGCGGTGTGCACGTTCCAGGCTGTCATTGACGAATCGCTGCTCGTCGTCGCTGAGCAAGTCTCGGAACTTTTCGAGCAGGTCTTTCGCTTCGCCAAGAGATGCACCCGAAAGATAATCCCGCTCGATATCCCTACCATGGGAAACCCAGTCGTCGAGCTGAGATTTCCGACGACGCCTCCACTGCAACACGTCCATCCTGTCCCTCAGCCATTCGCCCAAATCGCTCCACACCCGGAACAGGACCTCGTGTGCGATGCGCAACGAGCGCTCACCATGCTCCGCATACTGGACAAGCAAGCGCTCCTTTACGAACCGGTTCAGTACCGCCTCGCAGGAGGCGGGCATTTCGGACCACAGAGCGGTCCGGCCTGAGAAGTGCCCCGCCTCACTTACTTGGACAAGGCTGTAGAAAGCGCGCCGCAGATCTTGCATGCGAGGGTCATCCTCCGGCAGCTTGAGATAACCGGTGTTCTCGAGGATGCGGTTAGCGACGTGCTTGATGGCTGCGGAGACACCCCTGTATTCGGTTCGCGTTCCGTCGTCCCTGCGCACCTGCACGGGCGGGAAGGCCGTCTCGTATTCGTGCAGCGTCAGCTCCCCATCGGCACTGCCTAGGGCGTAGAGCTGCTCCAGCGTGTAAGACAAGAGCGGCAGGGCATCGTCGTGTTGCGTGTCCGCCACCAGACGCTCGATGAGCCCGGGCCCCAACCTCAAGCCAAAGCGCTCAGCGGGTCCTGCAATCAGCTCGCCAAAGTGCGACCGTGCCATCGGGTCGAGGGTGATGCCCTCGTAGTGCTCCTCGGCACCGGGAAAGAGCTGAAAGGTGTTGAGGAAATCCGAACGCATGGTGGCCAGCATCACGATGGGGCTGCCCTCCTGCGCCGCGGCCTCGAGCAGAAGACTTAGAAGGGCTCGTGCACTGGAGCCCGGGGCGGTGCCGAATACCTCTTCCAGTTGATCCAGTACCAGCAGCACATGGCCCTCGCTCTTTCCGTGCGCGACTAACAATGCGTTGGCAAGGGCGCGCAGGGCTGCTGTTGCGGCATCGTTGCCACTATTAGTCTCCACTGTCGTCGTGATCGCTTCCAGCCAAGTATCTAGTTTTACCGGTGGGTGCTCATGCCCTAACGCCGTCTGCAATGATCGCGTCAGCCCGTCCAGGCCCGAACCACCATAGAAAGGGGGCGTGATCACCCAATCACGCGGCCACTCGCCGATGTCGGCCTTGTGCCTGAGCCAGGGCAGCACCCCAGCACGCACTAGGGAAGACTTGCCAGAGCCCGAGGCACCGAGTACCACGATAAAGCCTCGAGCGATCTTGCGCTGACGCTGGTGCAGCACATCGGTGACGCGTGTGATGTCATCGTCCCGACCGAAAAACACCGCGGCATCGCTTTCCTGGAAGGGCTCCAGTCCTGGATAGGGACGGCGTGGAAGAGGTGCATGGTCGCGTAGATGCTCTTGCGCCAAACCGTGCAGGAGCCGGTCGAAGGCTTGCTCGCGGGTCAGCCCCTGCAGGCTGATGAATTGCATATCCTTCAGAAAGTCGGGGATTGTGGGTGTTTCCTGACTATCCTCTGCTCCCTTTACCTGCCGCCCATCGATGAGTTCCTCGCTGGCCAGTAAGAAAACTAGCTTGCGTTTTTCACGCGCGAGCATTGCCTCGGCAATGCACCAGGGTGAGCTGAGCCAATGCTTGGTGCACAGCACCACGACCCCACGACATTGATGCAGGCGTTGCCACAGCATGCGTTCCCACTGGGCGCCCGGATGGATACCGTGGTCCGGGTGAGAATCGAGAAAAGTTTGATAGCTATTGCGTTGGAGGCCTGCGTCGATCGCCTCGGCCCAGGCCTTGTCCTTACTGCTGTGACTGATGAAGAGTGTGGTCATAGCTAAGCGTTTCCTGAATCGATCCTTGTTTGCTGGCAGCAGTGTATGTCTGTGTGACTCCTTGTATCACACGGCTTCCAGGTCCGTGAGGTCTTCTACGCCCGCCAGGTCGGCAAGCAGGCGGGTGTAGTTGCGCAAATCGGTCTGCAGGATTTCTAGTTCCGCCCTGAAGACTTCCCGTTCTTCCGCGCTGAGCACGCCGGCGATCATCCGCGGATGCCACTTCGCGGTGAACGGCCGCACTTTCTGGTTGAGCACGACCACCGCGATGCGGGTGAAGTTGATGCAGTAGCGGCCGTTGCGCCTGATGGTTTCCCGGGTAAGGGGAAACAGTTCGTAGACGCTTTTCAGCGCCGCGGCCTCATTACCCTCATCGGGATCCAATCGCTGCGTCGCCACCCGGGTGATCAGTTCCACATAGAGCTCCCAGGCCGAGTCCTTGTCCTCGTCCCGCGGTTCCCACTCCATCTCCATAAACGGCGCCTTGATCTTCAGCGACGTGAGGTCCCATTTTTCTAGGAGCTTTCGTAATTGCATTGATAGCCCTTTCCTTCCAGATCAGAAGCGATAATAGAAATATAGCCTTCTGAGTTAAATATTCCTAACTTGAAATCTCCAAACCATTCTTGTCTTTCACACCTTTTTATCTCCGCAATCTACTGAGCCGATAGGGAAAGCTTGACGCTACATCGGAGATGCATTGTATGAGGGGAAGTCTATACGCTTCCATAAGTGTTTTGGTGTTGTTTTGATGTACTCCGAATGCGTCATAAACTACATAGACTCACGCAACGGACACCTTAACGAGCGAATAGCCTCCCATCCACTAAAGCCACGCCAAAGGGAACGAGCATAGGAAGTATAAACCCCGTATTCGTTGGAATCCCAGCTTATTGAGTGTTGGATTCTGTTGGAACTGAGACTATTTATGGCCTGAGCCAGTGGTGGTGTAGCTGGGTTTTGGCACAATGGCGGTGAGGCGTGCGATAAAGTCAAAGGGTTCATGCTAGGGGTTTTTGAGGGAATAGCGGACTTGGGCGTGCTAGTGATCCATGCGGAAAGTTATGTCACTGTTACGCTTCGTAAAAAGGCGCATTTCTGCGTTGGCAAAACTCGAAATGGAACCCCCATTCCAGCGTTTTGCCGCCTTGATCTGCACCTTCTCACTGTGCTCTTTAGTCACAGAACTTTCCGCATGGACCACTAGCTTGTTGCTATTCGTTTAATGAACTGAATGATTAGCCAAATGAATATCAGGGGGAAAATAATAGTCTGTAAGACGAAGACAACAATCAGGTCGATGGTGTATTCACTCACGTTTGCAGCGGCAACCTTGTATTCCTCAACGCGAGCATCGATATCGATTTGGCGACTAGCAGATTCGAAAAGGTGCTTCGCCTCATCCAACAGCGAACCGGGTTTTCGTGAGAGGTCCTCTTGGCTCGCTCGATGTATGCGGCTGATGGTGTCAGTGGTTTGCTCCAGTTGTTGTTTTGAGTGCTCGTATTGCGGCGCGAGAAAATAGTGATATACCCCTTCATTGGCGATTGCGACCATCGGTATTGCAAAACGTAAGACCAGCAGAATAGCGACGCTCTTATAGGCGATGTGGTATATCCTGTCATCGACCGTTTTGGGAAACCATGTTGCCAATAATACGATGCAGAATAGTGCGGCGATGAAGACCGTAAACCCTGGCCAGGCCGTCATATCCAGCAGCACCCGCTGAGCACCCAGTGAGGTGCTGCAAGCTAACATCACCCAGGAAAAACGTTCGACAAGATCATTAACTGGATCGAGTATTTGGCCAGGTGTGAAAATAACACCCATGCCAGCGGGTTGCAGTGCGACTTCGGTTCCTTGGGCCACGGATATGACACCGTTGAGGCCGCGGGCGATACCAAATGTGATCAGCGCCCGCTTGAATCCCGACTCCGTAGAGCTTTTTCCAATATCGTCGACGACCCCAAAGTGGACTACGGCAATCACGATAAGTAATGCAATGGAAAAAGCGCCCTTTCGAATGAAGGGGTGATTATCTTGTATGCGCCTCAAGGGTTGTCCCCGCAATTTGAGTATTGATCCATGTTCACTTGTGTAGGGCCGATTTTAACGGATAACATAACAAAACTTGGCCGCAAGCGACCGGTTCAGGGACAAGACCATCTAAGTCATCGTTGTCAGTGATAATGACGAATTCACCACCGACAGGCGTTATCACTCACTTATGCAGAACCACTACACCGCACTCGTTCCGCCTTGCAGGGCAGAAACAGCGGCTTGGTAGTGCGGCCTTATTGATTGAGAACATCCCCTGTTACTCCGGTATGGCCAAATAGTTGCGCAGCGCAGGGCGACTTCATCGGTTCTGCTCTATTTGCGCCATGACATCGGCGAAGGACACGTTTTCCAGGCTGCCGAACAGTGTATGTGTGCTGAGTTTGTTGCGACTGACGCGGGGGGAACTGATGCCGCACAGAAACCGGCTCAGCAGGCGGGGTGATGTCAGAACATCGGCCTGCTCCTGCTGTAGCGTGTAGGCCGCGCGCAGGATATCTTCGCTGATTGTCGGCGTATGACGCGGCGGCAGTTCGCTTTTGCCTCTTAAGCAGCCGCTGCAATGCCCGCAGGCTTGCGTCCGTTGTTCACCGAAGTGAGCGGCGAGGGCGTTGGTCTGGCAGTCGTCCAGGGTGACCAGGTCAAGCACTTGCTGCAAGCGGTGGATCTCCGCCTGTTCACGGGCAAGGACGCGTTGATACAGCTCCTCGGCCAATGCTTCCAGGGAGTCGGGTTGCTTCAGACGCTGATAACGGTGGCGGATACCGGCCACCTTTACTTCCAGCAGTTGTTGTTCTCCGAGCCAGTCCAGCGCCCGTACAATGCGTTCGCGTGTGGTATTTAACGTTGTCGCCGCCTGGTCAAGGTCGATGCTGAACCAGGTTCTGGCTTTGCGGGCCTGGTGAAACAGGCTGGCCAGAAAGGCGCGCCGTTCGCCCTCAAAGCGAGCCAGAATAGCCTGGGAGTCGAGCAGGGGTTTGAATTGATAATGGGCATAGAAGGGCGTTCCCCCTTTAAGATAATTGCCCAGTTCGAGATAGGTCAGCAGCGTGCGCAACACCAGCGGACGGATATCGTGTGTGTTTGCCAGCGTGTGCAGGCTGACATCGAAGGTCTCGCCAAGGGAAAACAAGGCTTCAACCAGACTGCGCAACGCCGCCTTGTCCGGGGTGTCGCCATAGATGAAATTTTCCAGCACATTCAGGTCATCGGGGCAGACCAGCATCCGGCAGGTCGAGGGCTGACCATCACGGCCGGCACGGCCTATTTCCTGGGAGTAGTTCTCCAGGCTCTTGGGCAGGTTGTAGTGGTAGACCGCACGAATATCGGATTTGTCCACACCCATACCAAAGGCGATGGTCGCCACCACAATGGCATTGTCCGCTGCCATGAACCATTCTTGAATCTGATTGCGGACATCCGGTTTCAAACCGGCGTGATAGGCCCGGGCGGGGAACCCGTTGTCGGCCAGCATCCGTGCAACGGTTTCAGCGGTTTTTTGCAGGGTGACGTAGACGATGGCCGCGGCGGCTGGGTTTTCCCGCAAGGCGCTGAGTAATACGTTGTCTCGTTCCGATGCATCGACAACGGTGGTGTCGATTTTAAGGTTGGGGCGGTAGAAGCCGGTGTTGATCGCATGCTCAGGTGAAATGGCGAATAGCCGGCGAATGTCATCCAGCACGGCGGGTGTGGCCGTGGCGGTCAACGCCAGGATGCGCTCGGCATTAAATTCACGCGCGAAGCCTGCCAGCTTGAGGTAGTCCGGACGGAAGTTATGACCCCATTCGGAGATGCAGTGCGCTTCGTCTACGGCAAACAGTGAGATACGTAGCGGGCGCATGCTTTCCCGAAAACGCTCATTGTTGAAGCGTTCCGGTGCGACGTAGAGCAGTCGCAGTTCACCGTCTCTGAGCTGCCGCATGACTTCCCGATATTCCCCGGCATCAAGACTGGAATCCAGTCGCCGGGCCTTGATGCCGCGTTTGCCAAGGGCATCGATTTGATCTTTCATGAGGGCAATCAGTGGCGAGACAACCAGTGTCACACCCGGCAACAGCAGCGCGGGCAACTGGTAGCAAAGGGATTTTCCACCGCCGGTGGGGAAGATGGCGGCCGCCGAATGGCCGTCCAGAAGATGCTGTATCACCGCCTGCTGCCCGGGCAGCAGTTCGCCGAAGCCGAAGTGTTGTTGCAGGGTCGATTGAATGTCACCGGTCTTATTCGTCTGGTTTGGTTTGTCTGTCATGGGGGTCTCCTGTCCTTGAATAGGATGCTCAATCCATTGAGTGGTTTGTGTCGCTTCGATGGAAGAGTATCAGGCTCCCGCAGATTACAGCTTGTAAGTGCAGTTTTATGAGCCGGAATAAGGGTGCGCCTGTGGCCCGTAAGACGGCACTACAGCGCCACCAAAATCTTCATCAATCGTCTCTTGGCCTGTTGCGGCGTCAGTCCGGCCGTTCGGGTCAGTGCCTCCAGGGTGCGCTGTCGGAGATTGAGTTTGCCGCTGCCATTTTCCCAGTTGCCCACCGTTGCCGGGCTGACACCCAGCAATGTTGCAAACTGGGCGCTGTTCATCTCAAACTGTTTACGCAGGCGGCGGACGGCTGCCGCGGTTGGTGTAAACGGTCGTTTTTTCTTCACGGCGATTTTCTTCTTTACGGTTTTTTTGCGCGCCTTTTTCTTCACGGCAACCTTTTTATTGGCAATAGCTTTTTTCTTCACAGCCACCTTTTTACGGCGCGGTTTGACAGGCTCTTCCATGTCGACACCAAACAGACTGGAAAGATCCGTTGTTGCCAGTCGCCGTTTTCCCTTTCCTGATGTTGCTGATGTGACGTCCAGCTCTGCGCTGATCAAGG
>CAZTPE010000070.1:0-10417 GCA_964614545.1 uncultured Ectothiorhodospiraceae bacterium | reverse complement strand
GGCACGTTGTCCAGCAGCGGGGAGGCAAGCATGAGCGGTACCGTGGGCTCATCAGTGTTCTCGGGTAACTTCAGTCGAAGCGGGGAAGCCAGTGGCACCTGGACGAATACTGCCGGGGACTCTGGTAGTTTCACGGGCAGCCGTGTCTTGGTAACTCCAACACCCGGAGGGGATAATTCCGGTACTCTGAGTATTTCCGGGAATGATTCAAACGCCATCGGCGTCTCTTTTACGCCAAACCTTGATCCGGCCATTATCGATTATGGTACAGGCGATATCATTGTGATGTGGGCGCAGCAAATTTTTTCCAGTACCACATTTGAATCACGGTCGATGTTCTTTAGTTTTAACGAAAATGACGATAGTCTAAAAATTGTCGGCTACATACGCGCAACCAGTACCGATCCGGATGCCGATCCTACTTCTTTATACAGCTACAATCTGGATTGTGAGACTGTCTCCCAATCCTGTTCCTCGGTTCTCTTAGATGCCTCCCAAAGGAAGGCCACTTTTAACAACACCACACTGGCGGCTATTGGTGATAGTAATTCGATGGGTACCATTGTTCTGTCGGGTACATTAAGTTGGTGAGTCCGTTGGGGTAAGGTGCAAAATCTAACGATGCCAGCAGTATAAAATGTTAGGCATCGTTATCGCTCACCTCAACCTGCACGCAGTTGAAATTATAGTGAATAACGCCGCATAAATAAGGCCGACCGGAAAAAACCGGCCGGCCTTTTTTGTTTCCAACTGCTTGCTTCGCGAACCCCAACATAATCATAACGCGAATGCCTTGCTGGCCATTGATAATGGAAATGATTTTATTTGTGGTGACTTAAATATATCTTTGGCGGCGAAAGGTTGTTCCGGCCTGTTGCCTACACGGATGTAGGCAAGGAGCGTGAGCATGGAGCGGAAGCTTTGGGGTTCATAAAAAACGTTCACCCCAACCTAACGTACTTGCCAAATGGCACAGGCGCGCATTATGCCTTGGCAGTGAAGGCAAGCGCAGTCTATTGTGTGCTTGGGGTGAGAGGTGCCCTTGGCATACACCGCATGCGGTAGGGTGGGTGCTGCCCACCAAAGTGGGGTTGCCCGGTGCGTTGCGGGGATAGAGGTGTGCTTGTTGTCCAGATATTGATGTCGCATGGTTAACGCAAATATACCTGTGAAATATTGTGTATAAAGAACTTCTCAGCATCGTTGCGATTATTCTGACATTCATCGCATTCCTTCCGTATATACGTTCAATCCTACAAGGCAAAACAAAGCCGCATGTATTCTCCTGGGTGATCTGGGGTTCGACGACGTTTGTTGTCTTTCTGGCCCAGCTTGCAGACAAGGGAGGGGCCGGTGCCTGGCCAATCGGTGTTTCAGGCATCATCACCTTATTCGTTGCGTTTCTGGCCTATCGCGAAAAGTCGGATAGCACGATTACCAAAATAGATTGGCTGTTTTTGATAGTGGCAATGACATCCTTGCCGTTTTGGTATCTGACCTCTGATCCGTTATGGGTCGTGCTGATATTAACGCTGGTGGATGTCATTGGATTTGGGCCAACCTTCAGAAAAGCCTATCGTTTTCCTCATGACGAACAGTTGACGTTTTACCTGATTTTCGTGGTGCGCAATGTCATCGCCATTGCGGCGCTGGAACATTATTCATTGACGACGGTGTTATTCCCCACGGCGACGGCAATCGCCTGTTTCGCATTCGTGCTAATGGTCGCGCTCAGGAGGCGGGTGCCGGCAGCCCGCTAGACTGGACTGGATGTGCTGCTGTGCCGATTATCTTGGATAATGAAAGAAGGATGCTGGCTGTAAAACGAAATCTGCAACAACCACAGAGACTTGTCATCGTCATCATTGTTTCAGTGTTTATTCATGGCGGCATCCTGTTTCTGACCGGGGCCGAACCGGATACGCCGTTACAGAAAATTCCGTTGGCAGAGAGCATGCTTCGAGTTCATTTGATTCCCCGGCATGATCCTGTAGCGGTGAAGGATCCGGAAAGGCATGAGCACACGGTTGCTCAGGATGAGGCTATACTGGAAACACCGGATGTAACGACTCCCCAGCCAGAGCCTGTCTCAAGTCTGAAACACCGCGATCCGGCAAAAGACAAAATGGTAGTCTCTCCTCAGAGACTACCCGCAACGATCCAGGCACCTGCCGAAACAGAAAAACCGCGCAAAAAACAACAAAGTGCCCAACAGCTTATTACCCGCAGTCTGGATATGATTCGCTCACAGGAATTAGCGGAAACGCCTGGCCAAACATTTGGCATGCTGGCCCCGGATCCGCGCTTGAGCTTGCCAGGGGGAGATAAAAGATACCAGGCGGCCGTTCAGAGTTATCGACTTCCCTCCGGAAATCTGTGGGTCAAGATAAAATCGCCACTTGGAGGGTTTCAATGTTTCGAAGTGAAAGAGCCTGATCCCACCAACGAGCTTTCAGTCGGTGCCTGGATGTTTACCCGTTGCTGATAGCTTGGCCAAATAATGATCGTCATGGTTACATAATCAACTTGTGACACCGCTCCGCGGTGTCACACATCCTGTGGCGCTCAGCGCCACACCATCCGCAACAGATTTTTTCAGGCCCGCTACGCTACACCGCAGAGCGGTGTAACGAGAAAACAACCTATGGACTTTTAGTCCATAGTGGTTGAGTTTGGCGATGCATTGCATATCCAATAGAACTCCGCGATATCAATACGTCTTTCTCCGAATTCACACTTGGGAATGAAAGTGAGTAGCCCGGATAAAATCCGGGGTGGGACGGCCCAACGCCTCCCGGTTTACACCGTATCCCATCCGGGTTGCCTTGCTATAGTGTTGGTGGTTGAGTCATTCGGGGCATAATCTTCTACGCTAAACGAGATAGGGAAGAGGCTATGCAGGTCATTATCATCGGTGCCGGAGCGGCGGGGCTTAGTGCCGCCAAGGCACTGGCAGAACGTCCCGACCTGGTGTGTATCCATCTGGAGGCCCAGGAGGGAGTGGGTGGCCGTGTAAAGACCTTTGCCGGCAAGGGTGGGCCGGTATTGGACAGCGGCGCCAGTTTTATTCACACCAAGGGCCTCACTCTCTACCGGGAGGCCAGGCAGCGGGGGCTATTGGCCCGCAATGGCAAGGCGGCGATGCTGCTGGCAGGCCGCTACACCCCCGCTTGGCGGTTCGTCTGCCAGCATGTGCTGCCTAATCTGCGCAAATTCAAACAGATGATGCCCCGTTTTTATCGCGTTGACAATCCGCAACAAAGTCTGGATCAGCTGATTTCCTCGCTTGATTTCACTCCGCCAGTGGCGGGCTTTGTGCGCAGTACCCTGGGCAGTACCCTGGGCTGCGGCGTCGAACAGGTGGGGGTGCTGGCGCTACGGCAGAGCCTGCAACAGGCCAATATTCGCTTGGGTCGGGATATCATCCAGCAGACATTAAAACGACCGTTGGCCAGCCTGCTGGCGGATATCTATGCGCCGCAAATTGCCCGGGTGCTTACCGGTCATCCGGTGACGGCTATCGACTATCACGGCGCAGCGGTGACAGTGCAATGCCAAAATGGTCAGCGCTTTGTGGCGGACAAGGTCATCATCACGGTACCGCTGGCGATATTACAGCAGGAACGAATCCAGTTTGATCCCCCCTTGCCCGCCGGGCATCAACAGGCGATAACCCGCTTGGGTATGGGCCAGGGGCTCAAGCTGCGGCTGCAATTCAGCAAAGCGTTCTGGAAAAAAAGACTGCGGCAGTTGATCAATACCGATGGCCTGTTTCACTTCTGGATTGCCGATCCTGACCAGGCGGTGATGATGGTGTTTTATGTGGCCGAAGCTGCTGAGGTGCTGGACGAGCGGGCCGTACTGATCAGAGTGATGGACACCTTGTGCACGGCTTTTTCCCAGAATATTACACCGCTGCTGGTATCCAGTCAGCTGGAGAACTGGTCGGACAAGCCGTTCATCGGTGGGCTCTATTCTTTTGATGCCATCGGTTCGGAAGGGGCCCGTACGCAGTTACAGGCACCGGTTGCCGACCGCCTCTATCTGGCCGGAGAGGCAACCGTGGAGGGACACTTTGCCACAGTGGATGGGGCCATTGAGTCGGGGAGACGGGCGGCTCAACAGATACTGGATCAGCTCATCGAGCTGGATCCAGGCAATTCTCCATGAGCCAAGATGCGTTTCGAGATTCTCCTGTGTCCCAGCACTGGTGTTTCACCCGTAACAAGTTGAGTGAGTAGCCTGGATGAAATCCGGGGAGGGAAGAGGCCCAACATCTCCCAGATTACGCCGCATTCCATCCTGGCTACCTTGCTTCAATAGCCTTTTTAAACGCTTGTTTTCTATGCTCCTCAATCTCATTCCAATGCTTGTCGCACAATGCCCCTTCAAACGAATACAAATAGTAACAGACAGGCAAAGTTTCATCCGGATAGTGTTTCTTGATCATTTTGTGTGCTTCAACAGCACCATAAAATCGCAGCTCATCCTCAGAGAAAATGCCCACCTCGTTTAAACGGCCGGCGATTTTAATGCCGATGTTTTTTAGATCAGTCAGTTTTCTATTTTTCGTCATAACCGGCTTGGTAAGCCTCAGATGGTTCTATTGCCTGAACGATATCAATGTAAACTCCATTCGGGTCTCTTAATGAAAAGTGACGCTGCCCCCACTCTTCTGAGCGAAGCTCTAAAACAATATCAAGCGAACTGTTTTTTACATAGGCATAAGCCGAATCAGCATCATTGACTTCTAAGCTGAAAATAACACCATCACCACAGTGTGACTTGTGAAAGATGTCTGGCTGTGTTGGTTGGTTCGGCAATATAAAACCAATCTGAATGCCTGATTGTGACGCTAAATGTAGATACCATTCATTTTGGAAAACAACATTAAAACCAAAGTGATCCGCATAGAATATTTTTGCCTTGTCAAGACTCTTAACAACAAATACAGGAAAGGCACTATTTAGATGAATCATTCTATCTCCTTTTACCCCCAAGTGGGTGAGTCCGTTTTGCATCTGGCTGTGTAGATCTAAGGAACTTCTGATCAATTCGTGGACCGCGGTCTGACAGCTGAAATCACCCATCGCGGCGTTGCGAATCTTGCTCATAGTCTCCGCTATGGGCGGCGATTCGCGCCTTGTGCTGAGCGATTTCAGCTCGCCAGCCCATCGCTCCAGAATTGATCAGAAGTTCCATAAGTATAAAGCACGCCTGCTGACAACGGTGTGTCAGTAGGGATTAGGAGAATGCCACTGATGTTGTTAATGCTTATACACTAGCTCACATACTGGCTGACATCCTCAAATTTCCGGTCTAGATTTTCCGTGTCGTCCAGTTCATCGTCATCCATGTCGTGATAATCGGGGTCGAGGCGGGATTTGGCACTGGGGATGGATACGGTGAATTGCACGCCGCTGATGTCCAGGGGTTTGAAGACCAGTTTTTGCCGGGTCTTGAGCGGGGTGATTTCCAGGCTCCAGCATGGGTGGTCGGGGTTTTGCGGGTCGAGGAAGGTGGTGGGGCTGCCGTTGCCGGGCGATTCGACGGACCAGGTTTTCTGTGTGGCTTGTGAGGTGATCTCGATACTGGTGATGGTCTCTGTGAAACGGTATTCCATGCTGGACAGGGTTTTTTTGCTCTCAGGGTTCTCTTCCGGAGGGCGGCATCGTGGCAGCTGGTTTTCATCCAGCGTCGTGTGGATGATCTCGGTGAGTTTTTCACCATTGCTAAATTCAATGCGGATGACGTAGGCGTCTTCACGATTGCGGATATTCTCGACCTGGATCGTGCTTTCATAACCCTTGGCGATTTCGTTAACGAAATACAGACCCAGGCCCTTGCCGGTGTGTTCACGAAGACTTCCGGAGATCTCGCGTGCCCGCTTGGTGGAATAGCCCAGCTGGAAGATTTTGTCTTGCATCTCGTCGGGGATTTCCGGGCCCCGGTTGTAGATGGACAATCTGATGCGGTCGCCGTCATCGATGAGGCGTATGGCGACCCGCGCGTGGGGATTTTTCTGGCGTTTTTTGCTGCTGTAAAAGAGTGCGTTGTTGATCAGGTTTTCCGTCAGCAGCACCAGATAGTTTTCATCGCCCAGCAGCTCGCCGGTGGCATGCAGTTCGATGCGGAAACGGCCGTCACTGTGGCACCAGGCGGCATCATCGTCGCTTTCATCCGGCATCACCAAGCCGTCCATATCGATAAATCCACGCACGGCCTTGCGTATCGCATTGCGGGCGGGGAAGGTGGGCGAGTAGGGGGAGGCTTCACCGTCGCTGGCCAGTAGCTGCTGGTAGTACTGTTCCTCGTATTCGTACAGCTTGTTGGCGATGTACATGGCGATGTTGTCAGTAGTGGAGAGGTCGAGTAGAACCCACAGGTAGGCCATGCTGTCGAGGGCCTCGCGGTATTGTTCAATATCAGGCTCGGCATCCGTGTGGTCAGCGGTTTGTGTGGCCTGCTGAAGTGAACTGACCACCTTGTCATAACAGATGACGCCGTTGTGCCGGACTTCGGCGGCGATGTTGCGGAAGTGCAGAAACTTTTCATCGTATTCGATGTGTTCCAGCAGACGGTCGCTGATGAAGAGTTTGAGTTTGTCGGCGTGATCCGAGTATTTTCGCACCTTGTGTTGCAGCTTGTTTTTGCCCTGCAGTAGCTCCTTGATTTGCTGCTCGTATCGCTGTACCTGCTGGTCGAAGGATTGCCGTCGCTGGTGGAACCGATAACTATCGAAGAATATGGCAGCGGCGAAAACAAGCAGGGATAGAAATCGGTAGGGGGATTCGAACAGCTCGGGTGGCAGCAGGTAAAAACTGCTCATTTCGCTGCTGGCGGCCGTGTATAGATAGGCGGCCGTCAGTATGCCGGTGATGGCGCTTAGCCAGGGGTAGTTGAGTTTGGCCATTTTATTCATGGCTTGCCTTTTGTCTGCTGTTTTATAGTTGGTCTGTGAGGATAACTACTCATTGTTATCCGCTATCCATTGATAGGCGCTACTGCCGCCAAAGGTCACAATGCCTTTGCCCTGTTTGCACATGTCCAGAAAACGGCCACTGCCACCTTCGGCGGCATCGAAGGCGCGCCGCAGGGTTTTGATGTGCTGCCGGTAGGTGGCGTGAGCATAGCTGTCAGGGTTGGCATCCAGGTATTCGCCCATCTGTGCGGTGCTGACCGGCCGGGGTGACCGTTCTACCAGACAACGTAGCATCTTGCGCGGCGTGGGTGCCAGGGGGCGGCGCGGGTTGTCGGGATTCATGAGTTTGTTGCCGCGCCAGTAAACCTGCCAGGTGTCGAGGTCCAGCTGCAGTGCGCCGGAGGTGAGGATGTTGTCGGGCAACCCCTGCTTATCGCTGCCTTGCAAGGCGGCTTGGCGCAGTGCGGCCTTGATGCGCCAGCACAGCACCTCTTCGGCATTGTGTTGGTGCTTGGAGACGAAGTCCCGGGCGTGGTATTGCTCCAGCGCATCGCGCTCCAGCCCGGTGCCACTGTGCTCGGAGAGGAAGATGATGGGCAGGCCCGGCCATTTTTTCTGCAGGGCGCTGGAGACGCAAAATCCTGCCTGGTCGTGGCCATTCATGTGCGCATCGAGGATGGCGATGTCCGGCGCGTCATCCTTGTGGCAGAGGGCAATGTGCTGGCGTGCCGCCTCGGAAAACTTGAACACAGTCAGTGAGTTGTTCTGTCCATCGAAATCACTGGACTCCAGCGCCGCCCGGAAGCGATCTATCCAGTGAGACTGGTCCTCGACCCAGAAAATCTTTGCCATATGCGTGCCCTTCGGCCGTTCTCTTTTCTTCCTCCATAGTAACCAAATCACCGCAAAAATGTGTGATGTGTCCATCGCTGTGAAAAATATCCGCCGATGAACGACCGTTTTCACAAGTTTTTTACAGCCCCTTGTTACAACTATCGACAAGGCCACGCGAGGTTCGCGGGCAAGGTTCAAATCGTCAATTGAATGAGGAAACAGTTATGAATGTCATGGATTTGTTAATGGTCTGGTCGGACAGCCCCGGCGTTTCATTCGCCATCTGGCTGGCGGTGCTGGTGTTTGTCATGTATTTGGCGCGAACGCCGGCGCATCAGTTGATTCACTCAGTGAGCGGAACACTGCGCAGTGCCCTGCGGCTGGCGGCGCGCTCGCTGCGGAAGATGGAGGAACGCCTGAGCGCCCGCAACAAGGAGGTGATTCTTTCCAACGGCCGGGATACCGCTGAGCGTGCCATCGAGCGGGAGTTTCATCGTGTGAATGCGGTGGTCTCGCGGGATCTGGCGGAGTACCCGGCCATCCATCGCGAGATCAAGGAGGTTGTCGACAGGATCGAGGCGGATTATCAGAATGCCAGTGATGTGCCGCCGTTGCCGCCGGCCTGGCTGGATGCCGTGGACACCATTTCAAAAGTCGCCAAAGGCGGTGACAGCACGGTGGCGCGCATCCTCGAAAATATCGCCGAGACGCTGGAAGACGCGCACAAGGAAACCCTCAAGGCCTATCAGGACAGCAGCCGGGAACGTCACGGCCTGCTCAAGGACATGCAGCCCGAATGGCGCAAGTTGCAGCAGTCGGTGGGTCAGGCACAGGGCGCTGTGGCGGGGCTGGATGAACGCACCCAGTCCATCGATGCACACATGCAGCATTACGAAGAGATTCGGCGTGGCGAGGACCACGCGGCGCGCATGCTGACCTCATCGTCGCTGACCCAGTTCTTCATTTCCGGACTGGTGCTGGTGATCGCGATCCTTGGCGGCGTTATCAACTTTCAGCTGATCGCTCTGCCCATGTCGGAGATGGTGGGCGGCACCAGCCAGCTCGGCCCGGTGCGTACCGCCGACGTGGCGGCCATGGTGATCATCATGGTGGAGGTCGCCATGGGCCTGTTTCTGCTGGAGTCGCTGCGCATCACGCGGCTGTTTCCCGTCATCGGCAGCATGGATGATGCGATGCGCAAGCGCATGATCGTGATCACCTTCAGCATCCTGTTCATTCTGGCTTCCATCGAGGCATCACTGGCCTACATGCGTGATCTGTTGGCGATGGATCGTGAGGCGATCGCCCAGTCACTGGCCGGGTCAGGCGTGGTCGAGGCGCAGTTCCGCTGGATTCCCTCCATCGGACAGATGGTGATGGGCTTCATTCTGCCCTTTACGCTGGCCTTCGTCGCCATTCCCCTGGAGTCCTTCATCCATTCGTCGCGCACCGTCATGGGCATCGTGATGACCGGGCTGCTGCGCAGCATCGCCTTCCTGCTGCGACTGCTGGGCAATCTCAGTTACCAAATGGGCAAGGTGCTGGTGAGCCTCTATGACCTCGTCATCATGCTGCCGCTGCGTATCGAACAGATGGTCCGCGGCCTGAGTAAAAAGCGAGAGCCTTCATTGAATGAAGACTATGAAGACGAACTGCCGGTGGATGTCCTTCCCACCAAGCATTCCACAAAATAAAAGGAGCCTATGATGAAAAATTTAATCTTGATATCGATGGTAATGACCGCCCTTTTGCTGGCGGGCTGCAATGAACAGGAACAAGGGCCAAAGTCCAAGGCCGTCTACATGCTGTTGGATACCTCGGGGACCTACACCGAGGAACTGGCCAAGGCGCAGAAGATCATTAATTATCTTCTGATGAGCTTGAACAGTGGCGACTCCATCGCCGTGGCGCGCATCGACAGCGGCAGCTTCAGCGAAAAGGATATCGTCGCCAAAGTCACCTTCGACAGCCGTCCGAGCACGGTGAATGAACAGAAGCGCGCCTTCAAGCGCAAGATGGATGCCTTCATCGAAACCGCCAAGGGCAGCGCCCACACGGATATCAGCGGCGGCATTCTACAGGCGGGGGAATATCTCACCGAGACCGGCGCCGATGAACGCTACACGCTGATCTTTTCTGATCTGGAGGAAGATCTGGAAAAGGGACAGGTGCGTGACTTTCTGATCCCGCTAGTGGACATCAAAGTGATTGCGCTGAATGTTACCAAGCTGCGTTCGGATAATGTCGATCCGCGTGACTATCTGCATCGTCTGGATGCCTGGGAGCAGCGGGTTCAGCAGGGTGGCGGCAGCTGGAAGGTGGTCAATGACCTGGAGAGGCTGGATAGTTTGTTGAAACTGTAGTGCGTCAGGCTGCGGAGTACTAGTAGATGATCGCCATCCTGTGTGTGGTAGGATGACTTTCATCTCATTTTGTCATACTGCAGAGCACTATAGCGGGAAATTGTAGGGTGGGCGGTGCCCACCCTACTGAACCGATGAGATTCATCTTAGCCCGGGTGGGGTGAGGTACGAACCCCAACGATCAATTAGCACTGAATGTTGGGCATGCTATCGCTTACCTCAATCTACGCGTTAATAAGTATTTTTTTAAAAGCAGAGAATAATGTATGCATTGGGAATACAGTCAATCTACCGGAAT
>CAZTPE010000069.1:1233-10422 GCA_964614545.1 uncultured Ectothiorhodospiraceae bacterium | reverse complement strand
TGCCCGACGGCAACGGTGACTTCACCGACGGCATGGGCATGCTGGTGGACAAGGATGATCTCGGCTTCGGCAAGCGCTCCTGGCGCTACTCCATGCTGGTCAAGGACGGCGTGGTGGAAAAGATGTTCATCGAGCCGGACGTGGCGGGCGACCCCTACGGCGCCTCCGATGCGGACACCATGCTGAACTACATCGCCCCCGATGCCGAGCCGGTACTGGACGTGTCGGTATTCACCCGCAAGGGCTGCCCCTTCTGCGTTCAGGCCAAGGGCATGTTGCACGACGCCGGCATCGCCTTCGAGGAGCTGGTGCTCAACCGTGACTACAGCGACCGCACCCTGCGTGCCGTCAGCGCCACGGACACGGTACCTCAGGTGTTCGTCAACGGTGAACGCATCGGCGGCTCCGAGGAACTGAAGTCCTGGTTAGCGACACGCAGCAAGATTTAACGGACCCCGCAGCCAATACGTCCGCCCCGCTCGCGGGGCGGGCGCTATCGGTGGTTACGGCCGAACAGAAAGAACTTTGTCTGTGGCGCCAAAGCTCCCGTGTCCCCGGCAATGGTGACTGCATCCGGCGCTGGAGATCACCAGCCCCGGCCTCAAATCACCCGACACAGCCCCCCTCAACAAGCGGTCCCTGCCCGCCCCTCTCCAGCCTGTTAACCCCCAGCGTTCATTTGTTAACAATTAACGATTAACCGTTAACATCCGAAGACTGTAAACACCTCTGAAGTATTCCCAGCTCCAAAAAAATACCGATTATCCAATAGTTTCAGTCGGTTAAGAATTTGGCACGCATGATGCTCTGAAGGCTTAAAGATGTATCTGTTATGCATCTTATGATGCAGAGAACAGTCATCGAGACCAAGGCAACCCGTGCCGCGGTCAATCATTCCATCAACCCAAAGGAGCGAGCCAATGAGTGAACGTTTCACCAAAGGCATGGCACGCAACATCTACGTGGGAGGCGGGGTGTTTTCCCTGCTGCTGTTACTCTCCCTGACCTTCCACACCGTAAGTGCGCTGCCTGAACGCGATCATCGTGAAAACCTCACCCCCCAGGTAGCCCTGGGCAAAAAAGTATGGGAAGACAACGACTGCATCGGTTGCCACACCCTGCTCGGCGAGGGCGCCTATTTTGCGCCGGAGCTGGGCAACGTCTACAAGCGCTTTGGCGACAGTACCGAGACCATTGCAATGTTCATCCGCAGCCGTCCCGCCGAGGGCATCCCCGACCGCCGCAGCATGCCTCAGTTCAACCTCAGTGATGAAGAGCTGACAGCTGTGTCGGAGTTCCTCAAGTGGACGTCGGAGATCAATACCAACAACTGGCCACCCAACATCGAGGGCTGAAACATGATGAAATACGCCTCCCAAGCGGTTGCAAAACCCTACTTCATCGCCGCCATCGGGCTGTTCATAGCCCAGGTGGTGTTCGGCCTGATCATGGGCCTGCAGTACGTGATGGGCGATTTCCTGTTCCCGGAAATCCCCTTCAACGTGGCGCGCATGGTGCACACCAACCTGCTCATTATCTGGCTACTGTTCGGCTTCATGGGCGCCAGCTACTTCCTGGTGCCGGAAGAGTCCGAGCGTGAGCTGTGGAGTCCGAAGCTGGCCATCGCCCTGTTCTGGATCTTCTTGGCCACCGGCGCACTGACCATCCTCGGCTATCTGCTGGTGCCCTACGCATCGCTGGCCGAGCTGACCGGCAACGACCTGCTGCCCACCATGGGCCGCGAATTCCTCGAGCAGCCCACCATCACCAAGGTCGGCATCGTCATCGTCATCCTGGGCTTTATCCTCAACATCGGCATGACCGTGCTCTCCGGGCGCAAGACGGTGGTCAGCGTGGTGCTGCTCACCGGCCTGGTGGGCTTGGCGGTGTTCTTCCTGTTCTCCTTCTACAATCCGGACAACCTGGTGCTGGACAAGTACTTCTGGTGGTGGGTGGTGCACCTGTGGGTGGAAGGCGTGTGGGAGCTGATCCTCGGCGCCATCCTCGCCTTCGTGCTGATCAAGGTCACCGGCGTGGATCGCGAGGTGATCGAGAAGTGGCTGTATCTGATCATCGCCATGGCCCTGATCACCGGCGTCATCGGCACCGGTCACCACTACTTCTACATCGGCACCCCGGGGTACTGGATGTGGCTGGGTTCCATCTTCGGCGCCCTGGAGCCGATCCCGTTCTTTATGATGACCCTGTTCGCCTTCAACATGGTGTCGCGGCGCCGCCGCGAGCACCCCAACAAGGCGGCCGTGCTATGGGCCCTCGGCACCGCGGTGATGGCCTTCCTCGGCGGCGGCGTATGGGGCTTCATGCACACCCTGGCACCGGTGAACTACTACACCCACGGCAGCCAGATCACCGCCGCCCACGGTCACATGGCCTTCTACGGCGCCTACGTGATGATCGTGCTGACCATCATCTCCTACGCCATGCCCATCCTGCGCGGCCAGGGCAACGCCGCCCCCGAGAGGGCGCAGCGGGTGGAGAAGTGGGCCTTCTGGCTGATGACCGTGTCCATGGTGGTGATCACCCTGGCCCTGACCGGCGCCGGCGTGCTGCAGGTGTGGCTGCAGCGCATGGCCGAGGAGCCAATGTCGTTCATGGCCACCCAGGACAGCATTGCCTTCTTCTACTGGCTGCGTGAAGCCGCCGGCGTGGGCTTCCTGATCGGCCTGGTGCTGTACGTGTACAGCTTCTTCGCCGGCAAGGCCACGGTCCCGGCCGTGGCGCCGGCCAAGTCCGTGGCATAAGTTCGGGGAGGCTGTCACCGAAAGCCCTCCTCAAATGACAGTCTCCCCTTTCCCGGTGGGGGAGCCCTTTCCCTCCCCCACCACCTTTTTTTACAGGAAAACCCCATGCCGACTCCAGACATCATCACCCTCGAACAGCTTCCCTTCTACCAGCCCCTCGGCAACGAGGTGGCGGTATTCGAGCACGCCTGGCACAACCAGCTACCGCTGCTGCTCAAGGGCCCCACCGGTTGTGGCAAAACACGCTTCATCGAACACATGGCGGCGCACCTCGGCCGCCCGCTCTACACCATCGCCTGCCACGACGACCTCACCGCCGCCGACCTCATTGGCCGCCACCTGATCGGTGACGGCGACATGGTGTGGCACGACGGCCCCCTCACCCGGGCGGTACGCGAAGGCGCCATCTGCTACCTCGACGAGGTGGTGGAGGCACGTAAGGACACCACCGTGGTACTGCATCCGCTGTCCGACGACCGCCGCATCCTGCCCATCGAACGCACCGGCGAGCAGTTACAGGCGCCGCCGGAATTCATGCTGGTGATGTCCTACAACCCCGGCTACCAAAACCTCATGAAGGGCCTCAAGCCCAGCACCCGCCAGCGTTTCCTGTCGCTCAGTTTCGACTATCCGGCACCGGCGCTGGAGAAGGCCATCGTGGAGCGGGAGACCGGCCTCGACGGCCCACGCGCCCAGCAGCTCGTGGAACTGGCCCAGGCCCTGCGCGCACTGGAGGGCTACGATCTCGAAGAGGGCGTCTCCACCCGCCTGCTGGTCTACTGCGCCACCCTCATGCAGTCCGGCCTGCCCACCCTGGAGGCCGCTCGCGTGGCCATCGTCGAACCCCTCACCGACGACACCGAAACCATTGCCGCCCTGAGCACGGTGGCCGAGGCCTGTCTGGCCGACTGACCCGTGCCCACCCCCCGCTACAAACGGCTGCGATGGCTGACGCAGACCAGCTTCTTCGTCCTGTTCGTGCTCGCCCCGCCGCTGGACCTGTTCCGCCTCGACCTCACCCTGGGACACTTCTACTTCCTCGGCATGGACTGGACCCTCGGCCTGGCCGCCTTCCAGCGCGGCGAGATCGGCCCCGGCCAGGCGGTGGCCAACCTGTTGCTGCGTGGCTTCCTGCCCATCGCCGCGGTGATCGGCATCGGCGGCTGGGTGGCCTGGCGCTACGGCCGCCTCTACTGCGGCTGGCTGTGCCCACACTTCTCGGTCGTGGGAACCATCAACCACCTGATGTTGCGCGCCAGCGGCAAACCCAGCCTGTGGGAGCGCAAGCCCCTGCCCGCCCGCCAGGCGGACGGCCGGCTGCTGGAGACCTCTCGCATCTACTGGCTGTGGACCCTGCTCGCCGTGGCCGGCTTCGCCCTCCTCTGGGCGGTGAGCCTGCTCACCTACCTGCTGCCGCCGGCGGAGATCTACCACAACCTGCTGCACGCCGAACTGACCCGCAACCAGGGCCTGTTCATCGGCATCACCACCCTGCTCTTCAGCCTGGAATTCCTCCTCGCCCGGCACCTGTTCTGCCGCTTTGGTTGCGCCATCGGTTTCGCCCAGAGCGTGATCTGGATGGCCAACCCGCGCGCCATGGTAGTGAGCTTCGACAAATCCCGTGGCACCGCCTGCAGGGACTGCGTGCAGGCCTGCGACAACGTCTGCCCCATGCGCCTTAACCCGCGCAAGAGCAAGCGCCACATGTTTACCTGCACCCAGTGCAGCGAGTGCATTCAGGCCTGTGACCAGGTAATGCAGAACGACCCGCCGGGCCTGCTGCGATTCGACAGCGGACAAAAGCAGGCGGCATGGACCAGCGAACAGCGGGAGAAACCCTGATGGAAGAATTTGTCGGCAAGCACTGGCACCACTTCATCAGCCGCCGCGCGCGCAGTGGTTATCCACAGGCGGGCGTAGCCCTGGACGAGATCCGCAAGCCGGTGGCCACCCTGTTCCGTGCCTTCGGCGGCGAGGGTGGGCTGAAGATCGAGGCCGCCCAGGCCGACGAACACGGCGCCCGCCGAAACTGGCTGCAGCGCCTCGCCGGCAGCCAGCGCAGCATCGCCCTGGCCTGGCAGGACGCCGAGACCCTGCGCCTGCCGCCGCGCATCGACTGCTTCCCCGACCCCGCCCTCAACCGCCAGCTCTACCACTGGCTGGCCGCCCTGGCCGCCGTCGAACGCGGCGGGGACGACTGGCTGCAGACCAGCCAGCGGAGCACACAGCAGGTACTGCGGCGCTTCCCCGGCCTGCGCCCCCTCTACCAGCAGCTGGTCGCCGCCCACCTGCGCGAACGCCCTGACCCCGCCGGCCTGCCCACCGACGAGGCGGCCCGGGAACGGGCCGTGCGTCAGGCCCTGTGCGAACCAGGCAGCATCACCGCCCTGCCCCCCGCCCTCCGGCCGCCGACGCCCGTGCCCCTGTGGCTGCACCCGAATCCACCACGGCCGCCCGCCGCCGAGCCGCCTGCCGATGCCACCGACGCGGAGCCGGGCGAGGGTCACAGCGACGAGGCCGATCAGCCCCACAACTACCGCGCCGAACGCACCGAGATGCCCGAGAGCCGCGACGGCCTGCTCACCATGCGCTGGGAAAACATCTTCAGCTGGGGGGAGTACGTGAAAGTGGACCGCCCCACCGACGAGGATGACGACCCGGGCGCCGCCGACATCGCCCGCGACATGCAACAGCTGCACGTGGCCCGCGATGGCAAGACCAGCGTCAGCCGCATCCGCCTCGACCTCGATCTGCCCGCCGCCGAATACGACGACCACCCCTTGGGCGGCGCCATCACCCTGCCCGAGTGGGATTGGAAGCGCGAACGCCTGGTGCCCGACCACTGCCGCCTGCAACCCATGCTGCCGCGCGACAGCCGCCCGCGCCCCCTGCCCGAGGCCCTGCGCCCGCAGGCCCGGCGCCTGCGCCACCAGTTCGCCGAGCTGGCCCAGACCCGCACCTGGCAGCGCGCCCAGCCCGACGGCAGCGAGCTGGATCTACAGGCCTGGCTGGACTTCCGCAGCGCCCGCCGCAACGGCGAGGCGGTGGCGGAAAAGGGCCTCTACCGTGCCTTGCGCGTCAACCAGCGTGACCTTGCCACCCTGCTGCTGGCCGACCTGTCGCTGTCCACCGATGCCGCCATCAACGACCAGCAGCGCATCATCGACGTCATCACCGACAGCCTGCTGCTGTTCGGCGAGGCCCTGCAGGCCTGCCGTGACCGCTTCGCCCTCTACGGCTTCTCCTCGCGTCGGCGGGAGGAGGTGCGCTTCTACCAGCTCAAGGGCTTCGACGAGGCCTACGGCGACCCGGTGCGCGGCCGCATCCAGGCCATCCGCCCCGGCTACTACACCCGCATGGGCGCCGCCATCCGCCATGCCAGCACGCTGCTGGTGAAGCAGGCCAGCAGCCAGCGCCTGTTGTTGATTCTCACCGACGGCAAGCCCAACGACCTCGACCACTACGAAGGCCGCCACGGCATCGAAGACACCCGCATGGCCGTGCGCGAGGCCCGCGAACTCGGCCTCACCCCCTTCTGCATCACCATCGACCGCGAGGGCGACGCCTACCTGCCCTGGCTGTTCGGCTCCACCGGCTACACCGTGATCCAACGCCCGGACCACCTGCCGCAGAAGCTGCTCTCCCTCTACAGCCAGCTGACCCGCTGATCCTTGCACGCCGCAACGTGCGGGGCGCAGAGAAATCTGAAGGGGCTCAGTAAAAATCCGCATGTTACAAACCACAACATCAGAATATTATTAATATATGATATTCAATGCCGATGACACCATCCGCACCCAGGCCAAGGTGCCGCACAACCTGTTTATGCTGAACCTGGCGCTGTTTCACCTCCTCATGACACCGGCGGTCATCGCCCTCGGCATCGGCGAAGTAGGCATTCTGCTGCCGCTGGCCCTGTCCTTCGCCGTAATCGCCTACACCTGGCGCCGCGCCAACGGCGGCCACGATCAGCCCTTCGTCTGCGCCCACTGGCAGCTGGCCATGCACCGCTACCGGCTGTTGCTGGCCGCCTACGCGGTGACCGGCGTACTGCTTCTGCTCGGCTGGCTGCTGACCCAGGGCACTACCGATGCCAACATGCGCGACATCCTGCAGACGGTACTGCTGCGCATCGCCGTGATGCCGGTAGTGCTGATGGTGATGGTGAATTTCTATCTGGAATCCAGCGCCATCTTTCAGGCCACCAACGGCGAGGTGCCGGACACCGCCCTCAAACGCTGCCCGACAGACAACACCCCACCGCTCACCATCGGCTAAAGCGCAGCAGCGCCACCACGTTTCGACACAAGGGCAGAATCCCGGCACATGCGGTAAACTCTGCCCCCATGCTGAACTACCCCCAGATCGACCCCGTCGCCGTCAGCCTCGGCCCACTGAAAATCCACTGGTACGGCATCATGTACCTGGTCGCCTTCGGCGCCGCCTGGTGGCTGGGTCGCCGGCGCGCGCGCCAGCCGGGCTCCGGCTGGAACGACGAACAGATCTCCGACCTGATCTTCTACGGCGCGCTGGGCGTGGTGCTGGGCGGCCGCATCGGCTACACCCTGTTCTACAACTTCAGTCACTTCGCCAGCGATCCCGTGTCCATCTTTCGCCTCTGGGAGGGCGGCATGTCCTTCCACGGCGGCCTGCTGGGGGTGCTGGTGGCCATGTGGCTGTTCGGCCGCAAGTACAAACACAGCTTCTTCGAACTCACCGATTTCGTCGCCCCGCTGGTGCCCATCGGCCTGGCCAGCGGGCGGCTGGGCAATTTCATCAACGGCGAACTGTGGGGCCAGCCCACGAGCCTGCCCTGGGGTATGGTGTTTCCCGGGGCCGGGCCGCTGCCGCGGCATCCGTCGCAGCTGTATGAGATGTTCCTCGAGGGCATCGTGCTGTTTCTCATCGTGTGGATATTCTCCGCCAAGCCGCGTCCGCGCATGGCGGTGTCCGGGGTGTTCGCACTGGGCTACGGCGTATTTCGTTTCGCGGTGGAATTCGTCCGCCAGCCCGACGACCATCTCGGCTTCATCGCCTTCGGCTGGCTGACCCAGGGGCAACTACTGTCGGCGCCGCTGATCCTCACCGGCATCGTGCTGCTGTGGCTGGCCTATCGCCGTCAGCCGCAAACCGCACCGGCCAACCCCGAGCCGAAGGCAAAGACCCGTCCCAAAACGCGAAAAAAGAAGGGTAAGTAATGCGCCAGTATCTCGACCTGATGCGCCACGTCTACGACCACGGCACCACCAAGACCGATCGCACCGGCACCGGCACCAAGAGTGTATTCGGCCACCAGATGCGCTTCGATCTGGCCGAGGGCTTTCCCCTGGTCACCACCAAGAAGCTGCACCTGCGCTCCATCATCCACGAGCTGCTGTGGTTTTTGTCCGGTGACACCAATATCCGCTACCTGAAGGAAAACGGCGTCAAAATCTGGGACGAATGGGCCGATGACAACGGCGACCTCGGCCCCGTGTACGGCTCACAGTGGCGTTCCTGGCCCACCGCCGACGGCCGCCACATCGACCAGATCACCCAGGTGGTCGAGCAGATCAAGAACACCCCGGACTCGCGGCGGCTCATCGTCTCGGCCTGGAACGTGGGCGAAATCGACAACATGGCCCTGCCGCCCTGCCATGCCTTTTTCCAGTTCTATGTGGCCGACGGCCGGCTGTCCTGCCAGCTCTACCAGCGCAGTGCCGACATCTTCCTCGGCGTGCCCTTCAACATCGCCTCCTATGCCCTGCTGCTACTGATGGTGGCGCAGGTCACGGGCCTGAGACCGGGTGAGTTCATCCACACCCTGGGCGATGCACATCTGTACAGCAATCATCTTAAGCAGGCCAAAGAGCAGCTCTCGCGCGAGCCGCTGCCCCTGCCGACGATGACCCTGAACCCGGCCGTCGACGACCTGCTCAAGTTCACCTTCGATGATTTCACATTGACGGGCTACGAATCCCATCCCCATATAAAAGCCCCGGTGGCGGTATAAGCTCCGCGTGATGACTGTCTCCCTCATCTGGGCGATGACCGACAACCGCGTCATCGGTATTGAGAACCGCCTGCCGTGGAAGCTGCCAGCGGACATGAAATGGTTTCGCAGCCAGACCATGGGCAAGCCCATCGTCATGGGCCGCCTGACCTTCGAGTCCTTCGGTGCCAGGCCCCTGCCGGGCCGGCGCAATCTCATCGTCAGCCGCAACCCGGATTACCGGGCCGAAGGTGCGGAGGTGTTTGATTCGCTGGATGCAGCGCTGGCGGCCGCGGCAGAAGACGAGGAGGTCATGGTGATCGGCGGGGCATCACTGTACGCGCAGGCCCTGCCCCTCGCGGATCGCCTCTACATGACGCTGGTGCATACCGAGGTGGAGGGCGATGCCCATTTTCCCGACTTCGACATGGCTCAGTGGCGGGAGGTGGAACGCAC
>CAZTPE010000069.1:0-1133 GCA_964614545.1 uncultured Ectothiorhodospiraceae bacterium | reverse complement strand
GCCGCCAGATCAACAAGCTGTTCGCTGGATTCGGCACAGCATTGAGCGTCTGTTGAGGCGAACTCCGTCAGTTCATTAATGCGCACAACGCTACGATTAACATCTTCTGCCATCGCCGCCTGCTCTTTGGCGCTTAATGCAATCTGGGCATTCATCTCGTTGATGGCGACCACCGAGCCGGTGATCTCCTGCAGGCAGTTACCCGCCGCATTGGCCTGCTCGACACTCGCCTGCGCCTGATTCTGCCCTCTGCCAATGGCATGGACCGCCTCCTTGACCCCCGTCTGCAGGCGCTCGATCATCTGCTGAATCTCTTCGGTGGACTGCTGGGTACGGCTCGCCAATGAACGCACCTCGTCCGCCACAACCGCAAAGCCACGACCACTTTCACCGGCACGTGCTGCCTCAATCGCCGCATTCAAGGCCAGCAAATTGGTCTGATCGGCGATACCTCGAATCACATCGAGTACACCACCGATGCTTTGACTGTCTTCACCCGCACGCTGAATCGCACTATTGGCGGCTTCAACACCTCGCGCCAGGTCATCGATGCTTCCAGCCGTCTTGCTGACCTCTGCCTGACCGTTCTCCGCTTCAACATTTGCCTGTTGCGCGGCCTCGGCCGCCGCGGTGGCATTCCCGGCAACCATATCCACCACCGTCGTCATCTCATTCATCGCCGTGGCAACCTGTTCGGTCTGCATCTCCTGATCCTGGATACGCTGACTTGCTGCTACCGCAGACTGAGAGAGCCCTTCAGCCGAACGGGTAAGCTGGCCAGATGAAGTATCCACCTGCACCATGATCTCCTGTACCTTATCCAACAAATGATTGAATGCCTTGGCGGTATCACCGACCTCATTACTGGCCGAGATATCCACCCGGCTGGTCAGATCCAGCGTCTCACTGATTGCCGCGATCTGCTGAGATGTGGCAACAATCGGACGGGAGATCCAGCGGCCCAGAAAAACGGCGATCAATACCGTGATCAGCAACACCGGCAGGGCCACAAACAACACCAGTTTTATGGTTCGCAGGACAGAACCCTCCAGCGCACGCGCTGAGAATACCGCGACAACCTCACCACCATTCTCAACCTCGGGCAGGTTCTGGCGAATGGTCAACAACCAGTT
>CAZTPE010000068.1:0-10435 GCA_964614545.1 uncultured Ectothiorhodospiraceae bacterium | reverse complement strand
GGCCAGCTCGGCGAGTTTTTCGCGCACCCCCTCAATCGTGGTCAGGGCATTCTCGCCGAAGCGCATGATGACAATGCCCCCTGCCACCTCACCTTCACCATTGAGCTCCACCAGGCCACGGCGCAGCTCCGGCCCCAGGTGCACATGGGCCACATCCTCCAGACGCACCGGCGTACCATCTGCACCCACCGCCAGTGGAATGGACTTGAGATCTTCTATGCCACGCAGATAACCCTTGGCCCTGACCATATATTCGGTCTCGGCCATTTCGACCAGCTTGCCACCCACATCATTGTTGGAACGCTGAATCGCCCGCTTCACCTTTGACAGGGGAATGTCGTAGGCCAGCAATGCCTGCGGATCGACTTCAACCTGGTACTGTTTGACAAAACCGCCGACCGAGGCCACCTCGGACACACCTTCGACAGTCTGCAAGGGATAACGCAGATACCAGTCTTGCAGCGAACGAAGTTGTGACAGGTCGTGATTTCCTGTTCGATCAACCAGGGCGTATTCATAGATCCAACCGACGCCGGTGGCATCCGGCCCCAAGGCTGGTGAAACGCCGGACGGCAGACGGCCACTCACATAATTTAGATACTCCAACACACGAGACCGCGCCCAGTACATATCGGTGCCATCGTCGAAGATGACATAGACGAAGGACAGACCGAAGAAGGAGTAACCTCGCACCACCTTGGCATTGGGCACAGCCAGCATGGCCGTGGTCAGTGGATAGGTCACCTGATCCTCCACCACCTGCGGTGACTGACCGGGAAATTCGGTGAAGATGATGACCTGCACATCGGAAAGATCCGGGATGGCATCCAGCGCCGTATTTTTCAGCGACCAGACACCCGCCGCCACCAAAATCGCTGTGGCAATCAGGATCAGGAACTTGTCACGCAGGGAGGCGTTGATGATTTTCTGAATAATCATAGCGCGCCCCTATTGCCCGTCGTCCATGGACATGTCGTTCATGTCCATGTCCATGTCGCCCATATCCATATCGCTCATGTCCGTGCCGACATCACCTCCCTCGGTATTGCCACCCGCCAGGCTGTCCAGCATCTTCGCCGTGGCCTCACGCAACTTGGATTCTGAATCGATGAGGAATTGCGCCGAGGTCACGACCTCTTCACCCGGTGCCACACCCTCGATAATCTGCACCAGCCCTTCGGAGGCCAGGCCCAGGGTCACCGGCCGTGGTTCAAACTTACCCGGCGCACGCACGACAAAGACCAGATCACGCTCACCCGAACGCACCACGGCTTCACTCGGCACCACCACGGCATCGACCACCCGCCCGGAGCGCAGGGTGATATTGGCAAACATCTCCGGCTTCAGCAGCAGATCCGGATTATCGAATTCCAGCCGCACACGGGCAGTGCGCGTCTTGCGCTCCATGTAGGGATAGATATAAGTCACCGTGCCGCGGAAAGTCCGACCGGGTACGGCCCGCACACGCATATCGGCCTTATCACCCTGCTTGACCCAGGGCAGATCCTCCTCATAGACATCCACGTAAACCCACACCCGCGACAGATCGGCCAGCATGTAGAGTTCGGTCTTTGGTGTGACGTACTGCCCCTCGCGCACACCCACCTTCATCACCGTGCCATCAAAAGGTGAGTGGATGTGGATACGCTTCATGAGCTTGCGGGTTGCTTCCAGTTCGTGAATCTGATGCTCGGGCACGTCCAGTAGACGCAACCGTTCCCGCGACGAATTCGCCAGTTCCTGCGCACCGCGGCGGATTTCCTCATAGGGACTGTCCTTCAACACCTGCAGGTTATTCAGGGCCAGCAGGTATTCTTCCTGACTGGACACCAGCTGAGGTGAATAGATGCTGAGCAGGATGTCGTCTTTCTTTACGACAGAACCGGTGGTGGAAACCCGCAGCACCTCGATCCAGCCCTCGGTCTTCGGATGCAGGCGTGCCAGCCGTTCTTCATTGAAATCCACCCGTCCCACGGCACGCACCGCGTGACTCAGGTTGCGCTGCTCGGCACGCGCGGTACGCACACCGATGTTCTGCACCGTCACCGGATCGATGCTGACCGTACCCGTCGGTTCATCAGCGCTGGCGCCGCCATCGGCATACACGGGGATATAATCCATGCCCATTTCATCCTGGGCCGGCACCGGCGAGGTAATGGCCGGGTTCATGGGATTGCGATAGAACAACACTTTTTTCTCTTTCGGCTCGTCCTTGTCCGCGTACACTGGAATGTAATCCATGCCCATTTCATCCTGGGCCGGCACGGGTGAGGTAATGGCGGGATTCATGGGATTGCGATAGAACAGCGGCTTGCGTTCACCCGCGGGGGTGCCGTCTGCCGCCGTTGTGGAAGCGGGCTGGTTCAAGGCCAACCAGTAGCCACCACCACCGGCAAGAACGGCAACCAGCACAAGACTAACGAACGCCTGCTTATTCATGAGATACCTCTTCAGGGAATACGTCGGATTCAATTCGGGAAGACAGGGGAACGGCGGCAACATCATCGTCAGACGACATACCCACCGCTGCCTGCAGAGTGGCCTGTGCCTGATTTGCGCGTGAAATGGCGCTCCAGTAGCGTGTTTCGTAATTGAAAAGCATGATCTGTACACGCACCACATTGAGAAAATCCACCTTGTCCACCTGGTAGGCAGCCAACATGGAGGCCACGGTCTGGCGCGCCTGAGGGAGGATGCCGGTCTCCAGCAGGCGCGCCTGTTCGCGGGCGGCGCGATAGTCCGCCAGCGCCCGAGACACCTCGCGGCTGACGCGCAGGCGTGCCTCGTCCAGGTTGTAACGCTGCTGCTGTAGCTGGCTGCCACGCTGATCGATGGCCGAGTCTTGCCGCCGGTTCGTGAAGATGGGCATGTTCATGCTGAACATGATGGAAGCGAAGTCAGCACGTGAGCTGCCGTCGGGATTGTCGCCTACACGCAGACCATAGCGGGCGCCCAGACTAAAGTCAGGAGTGCGATCCTTGCGTGCCAGATCCAGGCGTGCGCGCGCCGCTTCGATGACATTCTGTCGAGCCGCCAGCAGGGGGCGGTTTTGCAAGGCCTGCGCCTGCAGCACCTGCTCATCTACCGCCTCGGCCAGTGTTGCCGGCACCATATCAGGCAGCCGGATAGGCTGGTTTGCGGAGCGGTTGAGCAGGGCATTGAGGCGGGCTTCTTCACTTCGGCGCGAGCCCAGCAGGGCAATTTCCTGATCATGCAGACGGGATAATTCCAGTTGGGCCAGTAATACATCCTGTTGCAAGCCCTGCCCGACGCGATATTTGGTCTGTGCCACCTCTACCAACTGACGCAGCAGCTGGCGGTTGCGTTGCAAAATCTCCAGCGCACGGTCGAGGTAATAAAGATTCCACCACAAATTGCGCACGTCGCGTTCCAGCTGCAAGCGCATTTCACCCACGTCATCATAGGCAGCGGCACTCTCGAATTCTGCAGCACGTTCGCGCAGCGCCAGCTTGCCGGGAAACGGCAAGGCCTGGACGACAGCCACTTGCAGTTGAGTCATCCCCTCCTGACTGAGACTGAAGGTATCCATCGGCAGGTTGACGGCATTGAGTTGCAGGCGCGGGTCGGGCAACACCGCAGCCTGCTCCGGCACCGCCGCAGCGGCTGCGGCGCGGGCACGCATGGCGGCCAGACCAGGATTGTCCTGCAATGCGGCATCGACGGCATTGACGAGCTGTAGGACAACCACTCCGGTTTCCGCATGACGCTCAACCGACTTGCCGCCCGGTGCAGCCATGCCGACCGAAATCGGCAGCAGGCAAAGGCCGGCTATCCGGAAAAATCTTGCAAACATGAATCACTCTCCGTTTTGCTGTCAGCTGCCGCAGCCGGTTAAGGGAGCGGGAAATCGATCCGGCTGGCCCGGAACAGATGACAAACAAGGGGTATTTTTACAGCGCGCAGAAAAACAGCACGCGCAGCGACCGGCGGTTGCCGGCAAACGCCTAGAGAGTAAAGATGGGGGGGCGAATCTCGGTGACGGACGTCACACTGGTGGAGCGCCATTGCAGCGCCGCAGCCTGCACATCAGGCAGGGAAACAAAGGCCGCGTCAATTTGTGGCGGCAAGGCCGTGGCGCCGTGGGGACAACAGTCGCCGCCGGCATCACAATGAAAAGTGTTGTTATCGGTATCGGAACAGCTGCCGTAGGCATGGTCTGCCTGCTCACAGGCACCGCTCTGATGAGGCATAGCACCATCCTGGTGAACCTCGTTGTCACCCGCCATTATTGACACCATAGCGTTGTGGGCGGCGCTATCGCCCTGTGCCGGCGACATGGCCATCACTGACGTCGTCGCCCCGCCCAGCAGCAGACCGACGACGGCCAAGGCTGCGAGCAAACGGGCAAAAAAGCCTGTGTGTAAGGTGAACATGTTAGTTAGCCTAACCTATCGTAAAGCCTTGTCAAGAAAGCTGGCCAAAAAATAATGCCACCTAGGTGCCATCCTTCACCGCTTTCAAAAATGCCAATGTAAGGATGGGTGAGCCATACAGGCCCACCCTCCATGCTTAGTCAGAACCCAATCATGAGATCAAGTTCCATGATATTGCTATCCAGGTCTGAGCCGAATTCTGCATACTTGAAGCCCAGACGTTTGTTGGATGCCAACAGATAGTTAGCACCCAGCTGGGCCAGACTGCCTTCGGTCTTGCTGGATCCCATCACCATGCCACTGGGCATCAGCATATCCGTCCAGTAGGTAGCCCGGGTATAACCCACGTTGAGCGACAGGCGTGGTATCACTTCCATCTCGCAGAGAATAGCGTAGGCCTTGTTGTCGCCCCCCACCGACTGATTGTACCAGTTGAGCTGGCCGTTGCTGGCAGATTTCGGCGTGGAGGCATAGGTCACATAGATACCGGTGGCCCTGCCTGCAATATCACCCTGGGCCTGAAAATCAAGGGTAGTAGCCTTGGCATCATAGGTCACTTCAGCCACATCGGAGCCATAGCCAAAACTACCCATATAGATTTGTGTTCCCATGCCCATCTCCCAACCACCGAATGTCGGCATCCATGCCAGACGCAGGTAATGGGCAAAGCTGGGGTTGGGCACATAGTCCATCGCCTGTTTACCAAAATAGCCGCTGTAATAAGCAAACCACTCACCGCCCTGCGCACTGGCACCCAGGCCCGTCGCCTGTCCCACCATGGTCATACGCATATTCATGCTCGGATCCATGGCATCCATGAAGGCGCTCATTAGGGTGGAGCCATGTTCCATGTGCATGCCAATGGCACCCATGGCATTGGCACCGGTGATCGCTACATTCATGCCCATGGCACCGGTACTCAGCAGCTCATAGCCATAGGCAGGTCCGGCCATTGCGGAGGTATAACTATTGAGCCCGACGTTGACGCCATCCATGTCCCTGACGTAGTTCCACTTCAAGCTGCCCAGCTGGGCAATTGAGGGACCGGCGTCCGGATGCACTTCACCCTCCGTGCCACCTACCTCAGCCGAAGCCCCTTCAAAAGGCATCTCCACGAGAAAACCCGAATTCGTGCCGATACGGCCACCAAAGTAAAGCGACAGGGAAGCCGGGAAGCCAATGGCCTTGTCTTCATCCTTCTGCTTTTCCAGTGCAAGACGCCCGACAAGTGCTGCATTCAGCACACCCGGTAAATCCAGCCCTTCACCCTGCACGGTCTCCTGGCTGCCACCCATGGTGTAGCCCTGAGCCTTGAACAGACGGCCAAAGCTGTTAAGTGTTGGAAAATGTTGCGTGTGACAGGCGGTACAGGCTTGGGATGTCTGCCGGGCAAAAGCTGGAATTGCCTCCGCACTGTTCATATCTACAACGACTCCGACCAATACCATCAGCGACGGTATAGCGGTACGCATAAATGTCTTGATTTTCTGCATTACAAAACCTCCACATCATTACGATGTTCTCTGAGATGGCACTGAGCAGTGCACCATTAAGCAGGCAAGGTGCTCCTGACAGGCACTTATATAACTTTAATTAGTTATTATTGGTTGGTGCGGGAAAATATCTTAGAGGATGGGCGGCCGCAATGGAGGCATCAGATGCACCCTGTAGAGTCGGGAGGCGGGATTGGAAAAAAGGCTGTTGAATACTACGGATGACAAAACAGGCAGGATTGTGGCGCCAATTACAGGAAGAATACAGGCACAGCTTGCACAGCGACACTGTCGCTTCATCTCTGTTTGGCAGTGCTCCATGTCCATTCCGCCCGTATCACGCTCCATCTGGACATGCGACATGGGCGCCATCGGCTGGGCCATGGCCCAGACATCCACTGCTGAAAACAGAGAAAACTGCAGTACGAGAAAGCAGGTTACGATAACTCTTGGCGAACCACTCATACCTTCATATATAGAACGCAACCAGCAATAGTCAAGTAAATTACTTGGTTTATATGAAGATCGAAAAAGTTATCTGCCCAGAGATAAAAAAACAAATAAAAAAAGCCCGGGGCTGGACTCAGGTGTCGCCCCAGGCTTTTTTATCACACGACCAATAAATATCCCCGCAGCAAGCTGCGGGGAATTGGCCCTCAGAGATTAAATAATTACCCGGCGGTCTTCACGTGCAGACCGCATTCCTTGGTTTCCGGGTTTTCCCACCACCAGCGCCCAGCGCGAATATCCTCACCCGCGGCGACCGCCCGGGTGCAAGGGGCACAGCCAATGCTGGGATAGCCCTTCTCATGAAGCTCATTGAAAGGCACGTCATAGCGGCGAATATAGGCCCACACTTCCTGCTCCGTCCAGTCCAGCAGAGGATTGAACTTGGGGATGCCGTGCGCCTCATCCCATTCCTTGTGCTGTGTATCCGTGCGCGTCACAGATTGCTCCTTGCGCAACCCGGTGATCCAGGCGGCACGGCCGTCCAATGCCCGCTCCAGTGGTTCCAGCTTGCGTATACGGCAACATTCCTTGCGCTGTTCAACACTATCGTAGAAGGCATTGGGGCCATACGCCTGAACAAATTCGGCAAGCACGCCACAATCGGGCGAATAAACACCCACCACGCCATCATATTTTTGATGTGTCTTCTGCATCAGGACATAGGTCTCCGCCGGCAGGCGCCCGGTGTCCAGGGTAAAGATATCAATGCCCGGTGTATGCCTGACAATGGCATCGGTCAACACCATGTCTTCAATACTGAAACTGGAGGCCAGCGCAGACGGCTCATAATTCCGCTCGATATCTTTCAACAAGTCGACCAGTGATTCGATTTTATTTTCCGATAACATGCAAACTCTCCTGTCAGTAAATTAGATGCTTACTTCTAGCTAGACGGCCTTGGCCAGCCGGTCAACATCAGGCAGGAATGCCTGAAGATCCAACTGTGAATCGACATCCCGGCAAGCATCGGCGGCAACAACGACCCAGACGTCCTGCATTTCTGACAGACGCTGGAACGCCGCTTCATCAAAGCTCTCCTGCAAGCCCGCCAGATCATGAATAAAACCCTTCAGCGACTCAGACAAATAGGCCTTGTCGGGATAGGCTTGCAGCAAACCCACGGCAATAGCATCCAGCGCCTCCGGCTGCGACTGGTCACCGACTGCATCCAGTAGTGAGTGCCCGATCAGGCGGGAAATGGCCTCGACACAGTCCAGCGCCTGCTCATGTTTCTTCGCCAGCTGGAAGACACGACGATACTCACGTTCATGTGCCGCCTCAGAAAAATTGGCCGACACGGTTTCCTGCACCGCACCCATGCATTCACCACCACCGAGAGCCAACACCTTGAAGTCCTGCGTTTCACCGAAGTCTTTCAACAGAGTGGGAATATCGGCTTCTCTTATTTCCTGCAGATCCCCCAGCAAATCCTGGAAGTAATCAGCTCCCTGGCGCTGTGTCCAGCTCAGGAACGATTCATTCTCCTGGCGCATTTCCTGAAATGCCTGTTTGACGCGCTGTACAGCCTGTGGTGCCCGCGACGCCGGTACTTCCGGGCCGCGCACGGCAATGGCGCCACCGGCCCGGCCGTCGCCACCAAAATGCATCCGGTAATGTGGAATTAACTTGCCGTGCCGGCGCCGGCCTTCACCATGCAGACCGATATCTCCCACATAGGGCTGCGCGCAGCCGTTGTGGCAGCCGCTGACACGAATGCGAAGATCGTCCACGCCGCCGCTCAGTTCGTCGCACACCAAGCGTGAAGCGGTGATTCCCAGGCGGCAGGTCCAGGTTCCCGGACAGGCCACTACATCATCGCCAACACAGGGGGAGTCCAGACCTAGCGCCGCCAGTTCGTTACGCACGGCCTCCAGCTCTGCGGCCGGGATATTCAGCAGCATCAGATTCTGATCCTGGGTCACGCGTACATCGTGCAGATCGCGCTGCAATAGGAGCGTGGCAATGCCCCGCAGCTGGGCCACCGACAGATCACCCAGCGACAGACTGACGGGGAACACATACTTGTTTTCCTGCTTCTGCTCCAGCACCTCTCGCGGTGCACCCGCCGTTCCCACCGAGGCGTCGCGGGCATTCACCCACTGAGCCGGTGGCAGTGACTCATCGGCATAGGCCGTGCGTGTGCGCTGCAGCTCGGTCTGATAACGCTGCACGAATTCCTCCTCGCCCAGCTTATCTAACAGGAATTTGAGCCTCGCCCGAGCCCGGCGCTTGCGGTCGGAATAACGGTGATGCAACGCCAACACAGCCTCGATCACCGGCAGTAATTCCTGTTCCTGGATGAACTCTTCCAGCACGATGGCTGGACGCGGCTTGTGCCCCAGGCCGCCCGCCGCCAGCACCTTGTAACCGAACTCGCCATCACGCCGTGTCGCGACCACGGCCAGGTCATGAAACAAGCCTTGGGCACAATCGGACTCGCAGCCGGAGAAACTCATCTTGAACTTGCGCGGTAGATGCTGGGTCAACGGGTGGCGCAAAAAGCGCGCTGCCACAGCATCGACAACTGGCTGCACATCCGTGTGTTCCGCCGGGCAGACCCCTGCCAACGGACAAGCGGTGATATTACGCACGGTGTTCCCGCAAGCCTCACGTGATGTCAGCCCCTGTGCCGCCATTTCCTCCAGCACCTGCGGGGTATCGGCGAGCGGGATGCTGTGCAACTGCAGATCCTGACGCGTGGTCACGCTGGCGATATCATCCTGAGAATAATCCGCCAGCAAGCTGGCGACAACGTCCAGCTGCTCGGCACTCACATAGCCGCCGGGCAGCTTGACGCGCACCATGTTGACGCCTTCCTGCCGCTGGCCGTAGACACCTTGTTGCAGACGGATGGCCTGAAAGCGGTCTTCATCCAGATTACCCTGCAGATAGCCTTTGACCGCTTCTCGATATTGCGTGAGCTCTTCCCGGTCAATCCAGTTATCGTTATGTGCCACAGTCGTCTCCTCTTCAGCCTGAAAAATCAGGCAAGCATGCGAAATCCAATCATTAATAAAAGCGCGGCCAGTGCCGGTCTCAACCAACGTTCCGGTATCTTCTTACTGAGCCGGCTGCCCAGGTAAATACCCGGCAATGAGCCCGCCAGCAACATCACCAGCAGTCCTGTATCCACCGTGCCCATCTGCCAGTGACCCAGCCCGGCCACCGCGGTCAGCGGAACAGCGTGTGCTATATCCGTTCCCACCACCCGCACCGCGCTGAGCCGGGGATAGAGCCAGAACAAGACGGCGGCGCCCATCGCTCCAGCGCCCACCGAGGTCAGCGTTACCAGCACCCCCAGCACCACACCGGTAACCACTGTGGCCAGGGCAACACCCTGCCGCTCGATGCCATCATCTGTGTGCGGCACCTTGCTCAGGTGCGAACGCCACAGCAGCGCCGCGGCCGTCAGCATCAACGCCACCCCAAGGAGGGTGGTAATAAATCCCTGCGCCTCAGCGGAATGGGTATCAACCTCACCCAACACAGCCAGAGTCAACAGCGCCGCGGGCAGACTGCCACTGGCCAGGCGGCGAACGATGCGCCAGTCCACAGTCGACTGGCGGGCATGTGTCCAGACACCACTGGCCTTGGTAATAGCGGCGAATATCAGATCCGTGCCCACCGCCACAGCCGGTGTGATACCAAAGCCAAAGATCAGCAACGGGGTCATCAGGGCGCCGCCACCGACACCGGTAATACCCACCAGCAGGCCAACGCCAAACCCCGATACGATGAATCCCACGTCCATTTAGTCTGCTTCACTTTTGCCTGGCGTCAGCTTGGGCACTGGCGCTCTATAATGGCGCTAACCTTAGCAACGGCCCAATAGATTGAAAAAGAATAATTTTCTCTATATAAAGACCTTAAGGTTATATATGGAAGGTTCGACATGAAACTGCACCAACTGCGTTATATCTGCGAAGTAGCGGATCGCGACCTCAACATCTCCGAGGCTGCGGAGGCTATGCACACCTCACAACCTGGCGTGAGCAAACAGATCCGCCTGCTCGAATCCGAGCTGGGGGTGCCGATCTT
>CAZTPE010000067.1:0-10487 GCA_964614545.1 uncultured Ectothiorhodospiraceae bacterium | reverse complement strand
TACACGCAGTTCAGCTTCTCGATGGCATTGAGATAGGCGAGGTGATGGCGGTCGATGACAATGAAATCGCTGCGTTTCACCCGCAGAATGCCGTAGATGCGGAAACAGGTGTGTTGGTAGAGCGTGATCATTACGTCCAACAGCAACAGTGGGAAGATCACGCTGTAAATAATCGGGGCGGTTAGGATGTGGGCCAGCCGTGCGTGCAGCAAATACGGTAACAGGTCCTCGCGATAACGCTTGTGCAGGGCCTTGACGTCCTCCGCGAAGCGGACCTTGCCGCGTTCCAGCTTATAGCGGAACTTTGCCTGTTTCTCGGCCAGCAGTGCTTCGACCTCGGCTTCCACTTCACCCTGCAGTTGTTGCAGCTTGCGCAGAAGTTCATCAATTTGGTGGGATGACATGGGATACCTTTGCGGGGGGAGGGCCGCCATCGTGCTAAAGTGGAGAGGGCTGCTCTCCGTTCATCCTCGGATAAATAGACGTCCCCTGAAACCCAATATAACCAAATTACCCGCTGTCTGCCGCTGCTTGCTGCAGCAGGAGGTATTATCGCCATGCTGCGCGCACTCGCCCGCTATCACCGTGCACGAACCATCCACCATCAGCGGATACCCTTCGGCCTATGGCATGAAGTCTGTCAGCGGGTTGAGCTGCTGCGGCGGCTAACGGCCCCGGAGCGTGTGCGCCTGCGGCTGCTGACGACGCTGTTTCTGCATGAAAAAAGCCTCAATGGCGTACAGGGGCTGGTGCTGAGCCGTGAAATGGAAGTGATCATCGCCGCCCAGGCCTGCGTGCTGATCCTCAACCTGGGCCTGGATCAGTTTGACGGCTGGGTTGAGGTGGTGGTTTATCCCGGCGCCTTCCGTGCGCCTCGGGAGGCCTTGGACGACAACGGGCTGGTAGATGAAGGCGAACAGGCGCTCGATGGTGAGTCCTGGCAACGCGGGCCGGTGATCCTTTCGTGGGCCAGCATCGAGCAGGAACTGGCGGGTGGCAGGGCAGGGCACAATCTCATCCTGCATGAATTTTCGCATAAGCTGGATATGCTGAACGGACGCGCCAACGGGTTCCCGCCCCTGCATCCGGGGATGGACCTGCAACACTGGACCACGGTGCTAAGTCAGGCCTTTGCTCACCTGCAGGACCAGGTCTTTCACCACAGGCCGGGTGGTATCGACGACTATGCCGCCACCAATCCCGCTGAATTTTTTGCCGTGATCAGCGAATATTTCTTTATGTCTCCCAATGTGTTGCAACACTATTGTGCAGAAGTTTATGAGCAGCTGAGCGCCTATTATCGCCAGGATCCGCTGAGTCGCCAGCTATAACCTAGCAAAATAGTATGAAATTATGCTAGGCTTGATTCGTTATCAAGGGTTTATAAATGCACACAGACGGGGGCAGCGGGCCCCATGGGGGTGGAACGCATGACAACTGAGAAACTGGATGAACAGGCTGCACTGGCCAGTATGATGATTTCCCTGCTCGACCACTGGGGCGTCGGAGATCACGAAAAGATCAACCTGCTGGGGCTTCCCGCCGCGACCAAGCCGCGTTCGCTACAGGGCTTCCATCACGGTAAGGCCCTGCCCAATGATGAGAACGTGGTAACCCGTGTCGAGCATCTGCTCGGTATCTCGCAGGCTTTGAGTCTGGCCAACCCGCTCAATGAGCGCGCCGCCGTTATGTGGTTGCACCGCCGTAACCGACGCCTCGATGGCCGCACCCCGCTGGCCACCATGATCGACGACGGCCTCGACGGCATCACCCGCGTTCGCATCCAGCTGGACTGCTCCTATGACTGGTATCTGGACGAGCAACGCGCCAAGGCACAGGCTAGCCCCTGATTTACACGGGCCTAGATTTGCCATTCCGGCGCAGGCCGGAACAGCCCGCCAACCTCAACTCAGCGAATGACCTTGTAACAGGGCACATACTGCTTGCCCGGCAGTTTCATGCGCTGCTGTTGCACGAACGATTCCAGAAGCTCGTCCAGTGGTTGCAGAATCTCCGCATCGCCGCGGATCTCAAAATGTCCGTGTTCTTCGATAGCACGGATGCCATCTTCCTTGACATTGCCGGCGACGATGCCTGAAAAGGCACGCCGCAGATGGGCGGCCAGGTGGTGATTGTCCTGGTTGCGGTGCAGCTCCAGCTGCGCCATGTTTTCGTGGGTGGGCTCGAAGGGCTGCTGGAATTCGCGGTCGATGTGCAGGATCCAGTTGTAATAGAAAGCATCGCTGTTGGTGCGCCGGAACTGTCGCACGGCCTCCATCCCCTGCAGCATCTCCCGCGCCACCAGGGCCGGATCGTCAATGATGATCTTGTACTTCTGCTGCGCCTCGAAGCCCAGCGTCTGCTCGATGAAGTGGTGGATCTGGCGGAAATAGTCCTCGCTGCTCTTCGGCCCGGTGAACACCAGCGGAAAGGGGATCTCCGCATTGTCCGGGTGCAGCAGGATACCCAGCAGGTAGAGGATTTCCTCTGCCGTGCCGGCACCGCCGGGAAACACGATCAGCCCATGCCCCGTGCGCACAAAGGCCTCCAGGCGTTTTTCGATATCGGGCAGGATCACCAGCTCGTTGACGATGGGGTTAGGCGATTCCGCGGCAATGATGCCCGGTTCGGTAATGCCGACGTAACGGCCATTGTAGATGCGCTGTTTGGAATGGCCGATAGTGGCCCCCTTCATCGGCCCCTTCATGGCCCCCGGCCCGCAGCCGGTGCCGATGTTCAATCCACGCAGGCCCAGCTCGTGGCCCACCTCCTTGGTGTATTCGTATTCCCCACGGCTGATGGAATGGCCGCCCCAGCAGATCACCAGATTCGGCTCGCTCTGCGGCTCGATGATGCTGGCATTGCGCAGAATGTGAAACACGGCATTGGTGATGCCGCTGGAATCCGCCAGATCGAAGCGGCCACTGAGTTCGATCTCGTTGCGCGCATAGACGATGTCACGCAACACCGCGAACAGATGCTCACGGATACCCGTGATCATCTCGCCATCGACGAAGGCACTGGTCGGGGCGTTTTCCACCTCCAGCTTGACGCCACGTTCCCGGGAGATGACCTGGATGTCGAAGTCACGGTATTTTTCCAGCACCTCCTTGGTGTCATCCAGGTCGCTGCCCACGTTGAGCACCGCCAGTGAACAGCGGCGGAAAATGTCGTAACAACCATCGGCGCCACTGGCCTTGACCAGCAGATTCACCTCCGCCTGAGAGAGGATGTCCAGATGCCCATAGGGACTGATACGTGCGGTGTTCTTTTCTTCGGTCATGAATTTGGGCTCTTTTTGGTCTTTTGGGAGGTCTGGGGTTGGTCGCGATTTGTTAGGGTGTAGAATCCGTGTCCAGCGCCTATTGTTGAGTCTTTATTGCCTGAGATAGTTGGTTTGATCCTTTTTTCTGCAATTGTTCGATTACCTGTTTGCGGTCTTCCTCCGAGCGATTTTGACTCAGTTTGTATTTACATTGCAGATCGGTCATTTTTATTTCGGTGCCAATAATTGCATTTGGCAATGTGGTAAATGAGTGACTGGCCGTCATCAGCCAGCATGAAAGGGATGTGCGAAGAAAAGAGCCGGTCCTTGACTAAGGATATTAGCTGGCCAAAAGCATTGGCTTTGATAAAGGCTAATATTTGTTTTTTTGTCGTTTATTGCAAAATGTTGAGGTATGCACATATTTTCTTTTAAAACTCTATGGCAAGTAGTCTGGATGAAGCGCAGCGGAATCCGGGAAGTTTAGCCCAATCACCTCCCGGATTCCGCTGCGCTTCATCCAGGCTACATATTAACTCAAGTTTTGGAGTTAATAATCAACAATTACGGAGAAGTCCGGTGTGTGTAGGGTGAGCACCGCCCACCGACTTCGCCCAATCCCACACCATGATGGTGGAGTGCCCACCCTACGCATAACCGCCCCCGGCGGATTGATATTCCACTGGCCAACCCCAACTATCAGGATAGTCACTGGCAATGAGGGTGCGGTTTTCCCTCGATCGAGAATCTGCAAAACAGGAGGTGGATGATGGCCATACTGAACCCGATCAAACAACGTGCTGCGAACGTCCTCGACAATGTGGCGGAGGGCTGGAGCCGGCTGTGGGACAAGGCCCGCAATGCGGTGACCCGCTTCACGCCGAAGAAGCGCGATGATGACCTGCAGGCGCAAGGTAGTGAGTGGCTGCCGGCGACGCCCGGCTGGAGCGTGCTCGGCGCCGAGATCAAGGAGACCGGCAAGGAGCTTATCGTACGTCTTGAGGTGCCGGGCATGGAGGCGGACGACTTTGATATTCAGGTGATCGACGACACCCTGCTGATCCGCGGCGAAAAGCACTGGCAGCGCAGCGATACGGAGGGCCGTTATCATCTGCTGGAATGTGCCTATGGCGAATTTGAACGCGCCATTCCCCTACCCAGGCCCGTGGATGACGGCCACGCCAAGGCGAAATACCGTCGTGGCGTACTGACTGTTAAGCTGCCTATCGCCAAGGCCTATCAGACACGGCGTATCGACATCGCCCGTTAGCACAGCGAATCTTCCATCAGTGGGTGATTTCAGCGCCGTCGTGCGCACAGCGCACGCTACGGGCAGGTGTAGTGTGCGCCGTGCGCACAAGATGGATATCCCATTCCCCTGTGAGCTTTGTGTCCTTGTGGTGAATTGAATAGTCACATAGAACGTAGGCAACACGGTGGAGCAGAGCGGCCCCTGACGGCTATCAAACAACAACAGAGCCAGCACGAATGTCTACCGAAGCGAACGGTAAACTGGACCTCAAACAGGTCATCGCCATGGGTGTGGGTGGCATGGTCGGCGGTGGTATCTTTTCCGTGCTCGGCCTGGCCATGGTGCAGGCGGGCCATGCCGCGCCCATCGCCTTCGCCCTCGGCGGTGTGATCGCCCTGTTGACCGGCTGGTCCTATGCGCGGCTGGGGCTGACCTATCGCTCGGACGGTGGCAGTTTCACTTATCTGGAACAGGCCTTCACCCACCCCACCATCGCCGGCATCGGCGGCTGGCTGCTGCTGGCGGGCTACATCGGCACTATGGGCCTGTATGCCTTCACCTTCGGCATCTACGGTTCCGCCATGCTGGGCAGTACGGCCAACCCCGCCATGCACCACCTGCTGGCGTCCTTCGTCCTGTTGCTGTTTCTCGGCATCAATCTCTATGGCGTACGCGAGACCGGCAATACCGAGCTGATCATCGTCACCGCCAAGGTACTGATCCTGTTGCTGTTCGCCGCCATCGGGCTGATATACATCAAGGAGGACTATGTGCTGCCGGTATTCAATCAGGGCATCGGTGGTGTATTGATGGGCGCGGCGCTGATCTTCGTCGCCTACGAGGGCTTTGAGTTGATTCCCAATGCCGTCAACGAAATGCAGGATCCACAGCGCAACCTTGCGCGCGGTATCATGTGGTCCATCGTTATCACAACGTTCATCTACATCACCGTGTCGCTGGTGGCCGTGGGCAATCTGCTGCCGGATGAGGTCATCCGCTACAAGGAATATGCACTGGCCGAGGCCGCCAAACCCTTCCTGGGCCAGGCCGGTTTTCTGCTTATCGGACTGGCGGCGCTGTTTTCCACCGCCTCGGCGATCAACGCCACCCTGTTCGGCACCGCCCGCCTGGGCAGTGAAATGGCCCGCAGCAAGGCCCTGCCGAGGGTGTTTGGTTTTCGCCGCCGGCAGAATGGCATCCCGTGGGCGAGTCTGGTCATCGTTACTGCTGTGACCCTGGTGTTCGTCAACACCAGCGACCTGACGATGATCTCTTCCTTCGCCAGCGCCACCTTTCTGCTCATCTTCGCCGCCATCAATCTCTCTGCCTGGCGGCTGCGCAAGACCATTGGTATCCGTGCATCCACACCCATGGCGGGGTTGATTCTGTCGCTGGTTTCACTGGGGGTGTTGTTGGTCTATCTGTGGCAGTCCCGGCCCGGCGTCTTCTATGCACTGCTGGTTATCTACGCGGTGGTGGTGATGGCCGAGATCCTCTTCAGCCAGCGGCGCTGGCTGTTTGCCGGCAGGGGACAATCATGAAATTCAACAAGTCGACGGATGATTATGCCCAACAGATCGTTACGGAGACGCTGAGTCAGCTGCAGGTGGATGCCGAGTGTGGTCTCACCGAGGCCGAGGCCACGGCACGTCGCGCGCAGTACGGCTACAACGAAATTGAGGAGCGCGAAGAGCCGCTCTGGCACCGCATCTTTCGCCGCTTCTGGGGGCCGATTCCGTGGATGATCGAGGTGGCGGCGCTGCTGTCCGCCATTGTGCAGAAGTGGGAAGACTTCGCCATTATCACCGTCATGCTGTTGGTCAATGCGTCGCTGGATTTCTTCCAGGAACACCGTGCGCTGAATGCCCTCAAGGCCCTCAAGCAGCGCCTCGCCATCGAGGTCATCGTGCGGCGCGATGGTACATTCAAAACCCTGCCGGCGCGCGAGCTGGTGCCCGGTGATATCGTCAAACTGAAAATAGGCGACATCGTGCCCGGCGACGTGCAGTTGCTGAAGGGTGATTACCTGCTCGTCGATCAGTCGGCCCTCACCGGCGAGTCCCTGCCAGTGAGCAAAAAGCTCAATGAGGTCGCTTACGCCAATACCATCGTCAAGCAGGGCGAAATGCTGGGTGTGGTGGTGAACACGGGCATGCGCACCAATTTTTCCAGCGTGGTCTCACTGGTGGCCAAGGCGCAGCTCGAAGAGCGCAGTCATTTCCAGAAAATGGTCATCCAGATCGGCAATTTCCTCATCCTGTTGACCTTGGTTCTGGTGATGCTCATTGTGCTGGTGTCGCTGTTTCGCCACGAGCCGTTTCTGGAGATCGCCCGCTTTGCCCTGGTGCTGACGGTGGCGGCGATCCCCGTCGCGCTGCCCGCCGTGCTTTCCCTGACCATGGCCGTCGGCGCCATGAACCTGGCCCGCAAACAGGCCATTGTCTCGCGGCTCACCGCCATCGAGGAACTGGCCGGTGTCGATATCTTCTGCAGCGACAAGACCGGCACCCTGACCAAGAACGAGATGCGCGTGGCCGAGCCGGTGGTGTTGCACGGCCACAGCGAGGAGGAATTGTTCACCTTCGCCGTGCTGGCCTCGCGACTGGAGAACAACGACCCCATCGAGCTGCCGCTGTTTCACTACATCGATGAGCACTTTCCGCAGTTGCCATTGCAGGACTACCGGCAACGGGAATTCGTGCCCTTCGATCCGATCCGCAAACGCACCGAGGCCACCATCGCGCAGGGTGAAAGACAGTTTCAGGTCGTCAAGGGGGCGGCGCAGGTACTTATCGAAATGGCCGAGCTGGATGAGGCGGTGGCCTTTGATCTGAACAAGACTGTCGACCTGCTGGCCTCCAAGGGCTACCGCACCCTGGCCGTCGGTCGCCGTGACAACGACGGCCAGAAACTGCAACTGGTCGGCCTGATCCCCCTCTACGATCCGCCGCGTGAAGACTCACGTCAGGTCATCGAGGAGATGAAGCGCTATGGCGTGCGGGTGAAGATGGTCACTGGCGACAACGTCGCCATCGCCAAGGAAGTTGGCCGGCTGCTGGGGCTGGAGCAGCGCACCATTCGCTCGGTGCAATTGTCCGGCACCACATCCAATGAACTGCTGGCCCTGTCGGAGGCGCTGGCCGCCGCCATCTACCAGCGCCTGAAGGGCGAAACTGTTACCACGAAAGAGGCAAAACAGTTTGCCCGCGAAGTGATGTCGGAGGTGCAGTCGCTGTACGACACGCGCCTGCTGGAACGAGAGTTCGTGCACACCCACGAGTCGGCCATCATCGCCATGATCGAGGAGGTGGACATCTTTGCCGAGGTGGTGCCGGAGGACAAGTACCGCATCGTTGACACCCTGCAAAAGGGCGATCATATCGTCGCCATGACCGGCGACGGCGTCAACGATGCACCGGCCCTGAAAAAGGCCGACTGCGGTTTCGCCGTCTCCAACGCCACCGATGCCGCGCGCGCCGCGGCCGACATTATTCTCACCGCGCCCGGCCTGTCGGTCATCAACAGTGCGGTGAAACAGGCACGTATCACCTTTGCACGCATGAAGAGCTACGCCACCTTCCGCATCGCGGAAACCATTCGCATCATTCTCTTCATGACCCTGTCCATCATCGTCTTCGATTTCTATCCCATCACCGCACTGATGATCATCCTGCTGGCGCTGCTCAACGATATTCCGATCCTCGCCATCGCCTACGACAATACCAAGATCCATCAGTCGCCGGTGCGCTGGAACATGCGCGAGCTGCTGACCGTCTCCAGTGTGTTGGGCATTACCGGCGTGGTGTCGTCCTTCATCCTATTCTTTATTCTGCAGGAAAAGGGCATGGACGAAGAGGTGATCCGCACGCTGTTGTTTCTCAAGCTGATCATCGCCGGCCACAGCACGCTCTATATCACGCGCGCGGAGGGTTGGTTCTGGCAACGGCCCTGGCCCTCGCCGCTGCTGTTCTGGGCCACTTTCGGTACCGAGATATTCGGTACCCTGATCGCCGTCTACGGCATTTTCATCACCCCCATTGGCTGGGAGTATGCACTGTGGATCTGGGCCTATGCACTGGGTTGGTTTCTTATCAACGATGCCGTGAAGGTGAGGACATATCACATGCTGCGGCGGGAGGGGGTTGTCTGAGGCCGGGCTCTAATCAATGTGCTCGTTAGTAACTACCAGAATAGAGGTGTTGCCATGACTAAACACAAACATCATTTTGTCGCCGGTGTGTTCAATAACGAGGATCGCGCCTTCACCGTGGTGGAGGACATGATCGAACACGACTTTCCCATGGACCAGGTATCAGTCCTGCACCGCGCCGGCGGGCAGGGCGATGACGTGCTCGGCATTGCCTACAGTGATGAGAAGGAACGCTTCAAGGTATGGGGAACGCAGGGTGCGCTGTGGGGCGGGCTGGGTGGACTGCTGGCGGGAACCGCCGGCCTGGTGCTGCTGCCCGGTGTCGGCCCGCTGCTTATCGCCGGCCCCATCGTCGATGCCATTGCCGGCGCCATTGCCGGTGCCGGCCTGATGTCCGGCGGCGCCGCCGTCACCCATGTCACCATCGCCCTGCGGCGCATGGGCATTCCCGAGGAACACCTTGAGGTGCTGCACGATGCCATCATGGACGGCAAGACCGTGCTGATCCTCAACAGCGGTGATGATGATCCCGAGACCTGGCGTCAACGGCTGAAGTGGCAGGGGGCGGAGCCGGTGTTGGTTATGTAATGCCAGACACGACATCATTAGTAGGACGGGCACCGCCCGCGATTCCCGTGCCCTCCCGTTCGCCTTGTGCAGGGATAATATCCTGTCTAGGATTGAGGGTAGCGGTGAAACAGCTGGTTAGGAAAGGGGACTTGAATGGATGATTTGTACGAACTTCCGTAGAAGTTAGCAAATTGCTGATGCTCATTCAATACCAACTGTTAAGGCAAAAACTATCGAGGAGCGTCATGCCAACTGCAACTAAATGCAACTATAAAGGCGAAGAGATAACAGTTGAAAAAGCCCTAGAGATTCGTGGAGACCGAAGGTTAGCTAAAGGGATATTTGAATGCACTGAATGCTCTCTTCCAGTTAAACCACACAAAGGGAGCGACCATGCTTCTGCTCACTTTGAACACTATTTAAAGAATCCTAATTGCCCATTGAGCAATTCTTTTAATAAGGAGTCTTATGTACTATCTGAGTTCTATGATATTGAAGACCCGAAAGCAATTGAGGGCTACGAAACAGATAGAAAGATATTGGTATGGAAAAGAAACGCTAGCTTGGCAAAAAAATGCAAACAAAGAGATAATTTTACTTGCCGGGCATGTGGTTTCAAACTGAAACTTAAGGGAAGACACATAGTTGAGTGTCACCACACAGTTATGGTTTCTGAAGGCGAAAGAGAGGTTTCTCTAAATGAACTCATAACACTGTGTCCTACTTGTCATAGAATAGCCCACACAAGAAGCGAGCCATATAGCTTAGATGAGTTGAGAGAAATAGTTGGCAAGCACTAATAAAACGCTTCTGTTTGAGAGGTAACCAACTGCTCCGACCAATAATAGGCCTCTACGAGGGGAGGGTGTTCAAAACTCTGTGTCAGCCGAGTAGGGTGGGCACTGCCCACCACAGAGTCGCCGGAAAGTCTGCTTGGTGGGCAGTGCCCACCCTACCTGATTAACCCCGATTGCGCAGCCCGTGGGTTGGGGTGACGACTGCCTGGATGCAGGAGGTAGGGCGACGCAGGATGCCAAAGCCGAGGGACGAACCCCAACACCACCTCGGAGCCCGTAGGTTGGGGTGAGGGACGAACCCCAACGTCACCTCGGAGGTTAGGCGTCCCCCCGCATGTTGGGGTTCACAAAAAACGTTCACCCCAACCTACTTTTCTGGCAATTCCAACCCTACCCGCTCAATCCCGGCTGCGCAGATACTCTTCGTAGCCGCCGTGAATGTCGATGATGCCC
>CAZTPE010000066.1:0-10505 GCA_964614545.1 uncultured Ectothiorhodospiraceae bacterium | reverse complement strand
AGCTGGATTGACGAAAAAGGCATGCAAGTGCTCCAGCTCTGGAGTGATGAGCACCGGGAAACACCCATTGATATCTTTGTCACCGAACCCTTTTCCTTTGAAGAAGAGTATCAACATGCTTTGGTCAAGCCACTGTTTGGCAGCCTTGAAGTACGCTTCGTGTCGATTCCCACCTTGATTCACATGAAGCAACTTGCCGACCGCCCTCAGGACCATATCGACATTGAAAATCTGCGCCGGTTACAAAACATCAATGAGTGACCAGTGCTGTCCCGTTAACTTTCCGTCGTCATGCCGGATACCGGATCAAGGCCGGCACAAGCTTTTTTGTTCCGGTATCCAGAAAGTTGCTGGAACCAGTGGATTCCGGGTCAAGCCTGGAATGACGGAAGAGATTATTCAATTTTATGTCTCCAATGGCACTAATCCTGCTGCATACCACGCAGGTTGGCTGGTTACACTACGCAAGATTTTGTTAACGGGACAACACTGATGAGTGATAAATCTAAGGATAATGCCGACTGGAGACATGCAACCTGGGAAGGTGCTGAGCGCGAATCTCTCCGCCGCTGGGCGGCGCTTCCCTTGGAGAGCATCATTGCGGCATTGGAGGAAATGCAGGCGCTGAATGAGGCTCTCCATGGCTCGCCTATCCACGCCGAAAAGGCTCAGATTGCTTCCCGTATTCAACAGCAGCATGGCGATTATAAGCACGGGGGCGATGATGAAACTTCTGGTAAGTAATAGCTCAGGAGGGCTGTCTATGAAAAAAGGGGCTCGCCTGGTCACGTTTTGACAGGGCAGGGGTGGTAAAAGAAGGCTATGGAAAGCTCATCAACAAAAACCACCGATACCGTTGCTGGCTATTTTCGTTACTGGGGTAAGGCCAGCAAAGAAAATGAGGAGGGCGCCGCCTGTCATTTGCTGCCTTATCACTGTCTGGATGTAGCGGCTGTTGGCCAAGTCCTGTTGCAACAGCATGCCAGCCTGCGGAAGTCATTGGCCAGATTGACAGGACTGAGTGAAACAGACCTCGACTGTTGGCTGCCTTTCCTCCTTTCTTTGCACGATATTGGTAAGTTTTCCGCCAGTTTTCAGAATCTCCGGCCAGACCTGTTTAAGGCCTTGCAGCAACGGCAATGGCCGCGCAGCGATGCGCCCCGCCATGACGCACTGGGGCACCTGCTTTGGCGTGAACATCTCAGGGATCATTTTCGGCAGATTGGCTTGCTGCCTCCACAACGCACCGGCGGCTTGCGTGCCGGCAACACCTTTGCCGGACTGGAATACTGGATGCAGGCGGTAACCGGACATCATGGCGCCCCGCCTCAGCGGGATGCCGTGCCTGGAAGGCTCAGTAACTATTTCGAGACGGAGGACGCGGAGGCCGCCAGTGCCTTTAGCTCCGATATTGCACGTCTGCTGTTGCCGACGGAAACACAATTTCCGCAGCCCGATCTCGAAACCTGCCAAACTGCATCCTGGTGGCTGGCCGGTTTTGCCGTACTGTGTGACTGGCTGGGCTCTAACCGCAACTATTTCCCCTTTATCGAAACGGCTCAGCCGCTGAAAATCTATTGGGCCTTGGCGAAGGAGCGGGCAGAGACGGCCATCTCCAACACGGAACTACTGCCTGCAGCCATCGCCGGAGCAATGGGTTTGAAGTTGCTGTTCGCATCGAAGATCGATACGCCGACCCCACTGCAAGCTCACTGCGAACGGCTTGATCTGCACAGCGGCCCGCAGTTGTTCATCCTCGAAGATGTTACTGGCGCCGGCAAGACGGAGGCCGCCGTGATGCTGGCGCACCGTTTGATGGTGGCCGGCAATGCGCAGGGCATCTATTTCGGGTTGCCCACCATGGCTACCGCCAATGCCATGTATGACCGTATGGCTGAAATATACCAGCGTCTCTTTCAGGGCGACATCAAACCCTCGTTGGTGCTGGCCCACGGTGCGCGCGACCTTTCCGCACACTTCCGGCAGGCGATTGTACCAACGGCAGGAGAAAAGACAGAAAGCTATGGCGATGACACCGAATCTGCCAATAGCCACTGCAGCGGCTGGCTGGCGGACAATCGCAAAAAGGCACTACTGGCCGAAGTCGGCGTCGGCACCATCGATCAGGCCCTGATGGCCATCCTGCCCGCACGGCATCAGTCCCTGCGCCTGTTGGGCCTGCTGGGAAAACTGCTGGTGGTGGACGAAGTGCATGCCTGCGATGCCTACATGAATCGCCTGTTGTGCAGCCTGTTGCAGGCCCATGCTGCTAGCGGCGGTAGCGCTATCCTGCTCTCGGCCACTCTGCCCGCCAGGCAGCGTCAGCAATTGACGAAGGCCTTTGCCGATGGCGCAGGCTGGGGCAAAAGAGAACTGAGCAAAACCGGCACGGACGATTATCCACTACTCACCCATGTGCATGCCACTGGGCTCGACGAGACGAGACTTGCCACCCGCGACAGCGTGCGCCGCCGTGTCACGGTGGACATGATGCATTCGACGGAAGAAGTCGAAAATCGACTGGCGAAGGCCGTTGCCGCCGGGCAATGTGTCTGCTGGATTCGCAACACCGTCGCTGATGCCCGTGAGGCCTTCACGCATTTGCGCCACCTGCACCCGACGTGGGATATCGACCTGTTCCACGCCCGCTATGCCATGCAGGATCGGCTGAAAATCGAAAAACGTATCGTTGATCGCTTTGGCCCGGAGAGCACCGCCGATGAGCGTCATGGGCAGGTACTCATTGCTACGCAAGTCGTCGAGCAATCCCTGGATCTCGACTTCGATCTATTGATCACCGATCTCGCCCCCATCGACCTCATCATCCAGCGCGCCGGGCGGTTGCATCGCCACCAGCGTGGCGACCGTGGCGACCCCGTGCTGGTGGTTAACGGACCGGACCCGGTCGAGGACATCACCCCCACTTGGTTCAAAGAAAATCTAGAAGGTGCGAGTTACGTTTACCTCCACCACGGTCAGATCTGGCTCACCGCCCACTTGCTCAAACAACAGGGCGGATTCCGCATGCCTGAAGATGCCCGCCGTCTGATCGAAGGTGTGTATAACGCTGAGGCGTATCCATCTGCCTTGAGTGAAGCCTCCCTGAAGGCTGAAGGAGACGCCAGTGCCGGCGGCGGCCTGGCAGTGCTCAACACTCTGAATATAGAAAACGGTTACAACGGCGATGATGAAAACCGCTGGTGGGATGAAGCCAGAATCCCGACCCGACTGGCCGAGGTGGAAACCACCACCGTCTACCTCGCTCGCTGGAACGGGACAGGCTTGGAACCATGGATCAACGATAGCGACCACCCCTGGCCCCGCAGTGCCGTGCAAATACGCCGGGACTTGGCGGTTGCCGAAGCAGTGACCGAGAGCATCACCAGCGAAATGATTGAGGCCTGCCGTGAGCGCCTCCCAGCCAAGGGGAAGTGGGGGGTATTGCTGCCGCTGGCGGCTGTTGATGATGACGGCTGGAAGGGGATTACGCTCAACAAGGTGGGAGCAGAGATGACATTTTATTACGACCCGGAGCGGGGCTTGATGAAGGAAGAAGAGGTACAGGGGCGTTAGCCCCTGTACGACCCCACGGTGTGGGGAACGAATACCAAATATTTCCATATACATGGTTCATCCCCTTAGCTAAGGGGAAGTTAAAATTTTAACATAAAGCAAAAGTAGTAAATGTGTTAAATACTTCCACATACACTTGTTTGTTTGTCTTCTGGCTTCTATTATTTGGCTACACCCTGAAAAAAGGTTCGCCGAGGAGAATAGTGATGTTGGAAATGTCGGAAGCTCATTTTTTATCGCAACCCGAGCAGCTGATTCTAGAAATGCAGCGTAGGGGGTGCTCTGGGCGTATCAAATTACGTGACGGTGCTTATATTGCGCTTGAATGGCATGCTGCAGAGGCAGTCAACGACCCAACATATAAAATTCAGGGGGTAGGGGTAGATGGATAATCTCATCATAGATAGCTGGCTGCCTATCCGCCGCGCCAGCGGGGCAAGGGAGATGATCGCCCCCTGGCAGATCACCAAAAATCACGAAACTGATCCCATCGTCGCCCTGGACGCGCCTCGGGCAGACTTCAATGGCGCATTGATGCAACTCCTCATCGGCCTGCTGCAAACGGCTGCGCCACCAATGAAAGCGGATAATGACGACTGGCTGGCCTGGCTGGAACAGGCGCCTGATCCCGAGATTTTGCAGGAGAAATTCCAGCGCCTTCAGCACGCCTTCAATCTGAACGGCGACGGCCCGCGTTTCATGCAGGATTTTGCTGGACTGGATGGTGACACCAAGCCCATTGATGCCCTGCTGATCGAGGCCCCGGGTGCCCAGACCCTGCGCAACAATGCCGATCATTTCATCAAGCGTGGTGGCGTAGCGGCACTGTGTCCGGCCTGTGTCGCCAGCGCCTTGTTCACCCTGCAGACCAATGCCCCCAGTGGCGGCGCCGGGCACCGAACCTCGCTGCGCGGTGGTGGACCACTGACGACCCTGGCCATTGTGGACTCGCAAGATCATGTCGGCCTGAGAGAGACCCTGTGGCGCAATGTCTGGCTGAATGTCCTGCGCCAACATGACGTTGAATTGCTCACCGACGGTGCGGACAAACAAGCCGATGCCGACATTTTTCCCTGGCTGGCCCCCACCCGTACCAGCAACCCAAAACAAGGCGGACGTGATACCTATCCCGCAGATGTGAATCCGTTGCAAATGTACTGGGCGATGCCGCGGCGTATTCGACTGGACTGGGAAAATACCAGCGAAGGTGAATGTGATATCTGCGGTGTGGAAAGTGGCCAGCGGGTGTCGCAGTACGTGACCCAGAACTACGGCGTTAATTACAACGGGCCTTGGAAACATTCACTCAGCCCGCACAGTTTGGACAAAACGGACAACACGCCGATGCCCCAGCACCCACAACCCGGCGGCATGAGTTATCGCCACTGGTTGCGCTTCGTGGCCGGGGAAGAATTGAACGAAGCCGCCCGGGTGATTACCGCCTTTAACAAGCGTAACCCGGGTGACAGGCTGCAACTGCGTCTGTGGGCCTTTGGCTACGACATGGACAACATGAAGGCGCGTTGCTGGTACGAAACGACGTATCCCCTTTATCTTCTGGACAAGCGTATTCGTGAAGACTTTGTCAGCCTCGCACAGTTGCTGATCCGCGCTGCGATTGAGGTCTCAAAACAGGTACGCGGTAGCGTAAAAGAGGCCTGGTTCAGTCGGCCCGGTGATGCCAAGGGGGATACCTCCTTTCTCGTCGAGTCATTCTTTCAGCACACGGAAAATACGTTCTTCGACAGCCTGCACCAGCTGCGTGATGAGCTGGCGTCCGGTGGTGATGGTATTGCCGTGCTGAATGCCTGGCATGGAGAATTAAAAAAGGCGGCAATGGATTTGTTTGATTACTGGGCAGCCCGAGGTGATGTGTCGGTGGCTAATCCCCGCCGCATCGCCATGGCCCACAAAAAGCTGAACAGATTGCTGAATGGTAAAAAACTGAAACAGTTGCTGTTCTTGCCTGAAACTGCGCCGGACAAAAAGGAGAAAGCCGCATGAGTGTAAATTTCAAATCCGATGCTCCGCTGGGAGAAATACTCATCGAATTCTGGCAAGGGTTGGAAGACGACAAGGGTGCCCGTGCACAACTGCGCCGTTGCAAAACACCGGAGGAAGTGGTGATGGTACCTGCCTTTCATCGCCTGTGCCGCCGGGTTCGGCCATTGATGAAAGATGAACGGGACGGTTGGGAGATGCGAATTGCAGCCATTGCTGGATTATTGGCCCATGTCCGCAAACTTGATTCACGCAAGACTCTGGCAGAGCAAATGGCAGAGAAAAGGCCAGGAGGAGATTCTCCCACTGTGAGTGAACTGCGTTTTCGCCGATTATTACAGCGCGACCGACGGGACTTGTTTGCTGCCCTGGTTCGTGTGCTGGGCTTGCTCGATAAAACCGCAAATCCATTCGATCTGGCCCGGTCTGTTTACTGCTGGGGTGATAACGAGCGCAAGCGCTGGGCCTTCGCCTATTTTCCAAATGTCCCCGAAAAAAAATCCGCTTAATAACCCTGCGTTTGAAAATTAAGCGTTATACAGTTATCAGTGTTTACTGAAAAAGGTAATTTAATGAATCCAACACGTACAGAACTAAAAATAACCATTGCAAAACTAATCGAAGTGGCTTATTCAAAAAACAAAGGATTAACCACAAAAATAGTCCGAGAAAAAGGCCCGTTCAAGCTTACCGTTGACCAGGATGGGAATGCCAGGTTAAGTGGTAAGGTTGGAATAGTAAACTTTAGCGCTAGCGATACATTAGATGAAATTGGTGCCAATATTAAATCAGTTAGTGTCAGATTCGCTAATGGTGAAGGGGGGAGGGTAAAATATACCGCAATCATAGATATTAAAGCGGCAAAAATAGCTATTTCTGGAAGTTTTGATTTTGAAAAATTAGTCACATCATGTTCAGGTATTTTGTGTCGTGCAGCAAAAGCTTTGAAAGGGAGGCATCATGCTTATGACATGGAGTTGCAAAGAATTATGGGGTATTAATATGAAGCTATCTATGTCGGTAATCTTCAGTCTGTTTCTTTATGGTTGCTCTACTTTAAAAACTGAACAAATAGACTTGTACGAAGTGTATGTTGAGCAAGCGCAGGCCGCAAAAAATAACACCATTGTTTCAAATAGGGAGTCATTTTTTACAAGTGGATATCTTGGGAGCGTAGACCCTAATGATGAGAAATCTTTGCTCTTATTGAATCTCTCAGAATATGTTAGTCAAGAAATATCTCACTATCAAAAAATAGATAACCAAAAAGCCTGCCTAAGCATTAATGGCATTGAGGCAAGTAAAGAACCAATATCGCTTCATATTGAATATAAGAAGGAGAATGGTTTGTGGCTTGTTGACTATATGTTTTTGCACTTTATAGAAAGTAGTGGGGACTACGCCAGGGAGGCATTGTGTCCTCGTGAAATTGAAAGCCTGATTTTTAAATAAAATGTATAAAATCGCTTCGGGTTGGTCGAAAACTTAGTGCCTCTCAAGCATAGTGTTGTATGACAAGGAGAATTACCATGGGTCGTTTTATCCAACTGCATTTATTGACTTCTTATCCACCTGCCAATCTTAATCGCGATGACCTGGGGAGGCCCAAGACTGCTATGATGGGTGGTGTGCCGCGCCTGCGTGTTTCGTCTCAGAGTCTCAAGCGGGCCTGGCGCAAATCCGAGGTGTTTGAGAATGCACTCAAAGACCATATTGGTACACGCACAAAATCTATGGGGCAGGAGATTTTTAAAGCGCTGATCGAAAAAGGTGTTACGGAAAAAAAGGCGACCGAATGGGCCAAGGCCATGGCCGCTGTCTTCGGCAAGCTGAAAAAGGACTCGCTGGATATTGAGCAACTGGCCCATTTCAGTCCCGAAGAAGAATCCGCCATCGACGAATTGATCACGACATTGGCCGAACGCGGCAGCGGGCCGGAGGCCGACGAGCTGAAGCTTCTGCGCAAGCAACACAGCGCCGCGGATATCGCCCTGTTCGGTCGCATGCTGGCTTCCAGTCCGGCCTTCAATACCGAGGCGGCAGCACAGGTAGCCCATGCCATCAGTGTGCACAAGGTGGCCGTGGAAGACGATTTCTTCACCGCCGTGGATGACCTCAACAGCGGTGAAGAAGACCTGGGCGCCGGCCACATGGGCGAGACGGAGTTTGCCGCCGGTCTGTTTTATCAATACGTCTGCATCGACCGGAACTTGCTGACTGAAAACCTGGGCGATGATAGTGAGCTGACGGGCAAGACGCTCGCCGCCCTGATCGAAGCCGCCGCCACGGTTTCACCCACCGGCAAGCAAAACAGCTTCGCCTCAAGGGCCCGCGCTTCGTACATTCTGTGCGAGACAGGCGACCAGCAACCCCGTTCCCTGTCCGCTGCCTTCCTCAAACCAGTGGCAGGCACAGACATGTTGAACAGTGCCATTGCCAGCCTGGAAGACGCCGTGGAGAAGATGGATAACGCTTACGGTCCTTGCGCGGATCGGCGCAGCAAACTGAATGTGCAGGGGGGTGAGGGCAGTCTCGCCGGCATCATCAATGTTGTGACAGCGGAGTAGGGTCATGAGGCAGTTTTTGTTGTTTCAGCTCTACGGCCCCCTGGCCTCCTGGGGCGACGTGGCCGTGGGAGAACAACGTCCCTCGGCCAGCCATCCCTCCAAGTCTGCGATTCTGGGATTACTGGCGGCGGCCAAGGGTATTCGCCGTGATGAGGAATCTATTCATCGTGAGATGGCCGCCGGTTATGGTTTTGGCGTGCGTGTCGATGCGTCTGGCGAATTGCTGCGTGACTATCACACGGCGCAAGTGCCTCCCGCCAAGGGTAAGGCGAAGTTCTTTACCCGCCGCGACGAATTACGCAACGCGGAACTCAATACCATTCTTTCCTCGCGGGACTATCGCGTGGATGGCCGCTATACCGTGGCGGTGTGGGTACGAGAAAGCACGATTCTGTTTACCTTGGAGGCCTTGGCCGATGCGTTGCGAAGTCCCCGCCTGGTGCCGTATCTCGGACGCAAGTCCTGCCCGACCGCTGTGCCTTTGTGTCCACAGGTGCTTGAGGCGGACAGCCTGAAGTCGGCATTTGCGGCGAGTAACTTTCCTGACGATGGTCTGTTATCTAACATCGAATTGTCTGATCAGGTCAGCTATTACTGGGAAGCCCTGGATGGCGCCGCCGCCGGCATGTCCGCCAGCATGGTTTATCCGCGCCGTGATCAGCCACTGAGCCGCAAACGCTGGCAGTTCACCGAGCGCGATGAATTCTATTATTCAGAATCCGCACAGGAGGTGCAGGGATGAGCTATTTCAGTCGTGTATCTATCGACCCGACCAGTGTGAATGCTACACGCTTGGCAAAAGACGTTTGCGTCAATGCCTATCGTGAACATCAACACTTGTGGCGTTTGTTTGATGCCGACCCCGAAGCCGAGCGGGATTTCCTGTTTCGGCGTGAGCAACCCGTGGGTGGTTTTCCGCGTTTCTACCTGCTTTCCGGGCGGGAGCCACGGCATGGCGACAAGGTCTGGCAGATTGAAACCAAGGCTTATCATCCTACCATTCACCCCGGCCAACAGCTGGCCTTCAGCCTGCGTGTAAACCCCATCGTCACCCGGCGTGATGCGCAGGGCGGGCAAGTGCGCCATGACGTGGTAATGGATCTTAAGCACTGTATCGGCTTCAAAAAATTACCGCTGAGTGAACGGCCTCTGCTGGGTGAGCTGATACAGCAGGCCGGGATGGAATGGTTGCAGAAGCGTGCCGAACGGCACGGCTTTTCCTTTTTGCCGGGACAAGTTCGGGTTGAAGGTTATCAGCGACATCGAGCCGCCAAAAAGGGCGGAAAAAAACCGATTCGTTACAGTACCCTGGATTTTACGGGCCTGCTGACGGTCACGGATGCTGAGTCGTTCCAACAGGCATTGACGAAAGGCATAGGCCCCGCCAAGGCCTTCGGCTGTGGCCTGCTACTGGTGCGGCGCGCCTGAGACAGCGGTTTTGCTATGTTTAGAGAGTGCATATTTTAAGGGACAGAAAGATGACCCATGACGAAGCACTGGCAATCCTGAATGATTTTCTCAGCTCTCCGGAACGCAGCGAAGACTGCTTCGACATTCATCAGTTTGAAGGGGGTATGGTGGCTGTCCTGTCCTGCCCGGAATATGTCAGTGAAGTTGATTTTGGTTTTCTGGTTTTGGGCGAAGAGGCAAAGGGGTCGGCGCAGTGGTTTGAGGATGAGCAGATTCGCACCGCCTGGGTTACCTGCATGAATGAAACAGGTGAAGCACTGGGCATGGAGCGTTTCTCGTTGAAGGATCGCTATGCCATCAAGGCATCGGCGCCCGGTGAAGAACTCAGTCATTGGTGTGATGGTTATCTACAGGCCTATTGGTTGACCGAGGAAGCCTGGGTTGAAGCCTATGAGTTCTTGGCTTTCGAAGATTTTGCTGAGCTGGATGAAGAGCACATGGCCTTCCTTGGGATCATGGAAGTGCTGGCTGACTGGGATCAGGCATTAGAGAAAAATGAAAATCCTGATTTCTTGAGGAACAGTCTTCCATTGTTATTCGAGACTGTCGATGGAACGGTCGCCAGAATGCATAGCCTGGCGCTTCTGCTGGAAGACAGTCGCATGCAATCAGAGACCACACATGAGACCTTTGTGCGTGAGTCGGAAAAAATTGGCCGTAACGACCCCTGTCCCTGTGGTAGTGGCAAGAAATACAAGAAGTGTTGCCTGAATTAGACGTGTTGCCTTCTCGCGGCAGGCCCGATAAATTGTGCTATCATTTGATGGCACAACTCTAAAGGAGGCATATTGTGGATACCTTTACCGTAAGAGACCTGCGTGAGCGCACCGGTGAGCTGATCAGGGATGCCGAGACGGGTGAATTATCCGTGGTGACAAAGCATGGCCGACCGGT
>CAZTPE010000065.1:10220-10555 GCA_964614545.1 uncultured Ectothiorhodospiraceae bacterium | reverse complement strand
CCATGACCGGTTCCGACTCCAACAGCATGGACAACATGCTGGAAGTGCTGCTCGCTGGCGGCATGGACATGTTCCGCGCCATGCGCCTGCTGGTACCGCCGTCGTGGCAGAACGTCGCCAACATGGACCCGGATCTGCGCGCCTTCTACGAATACAACTCCATGCACATGGAACCCTGGGATGGCCCTGCCGGCATCGTTCTCACCGACGGCCGTTACGCCGCCTGCGCCATGGATCGCAACGGCCTGCGCCCGGCGCGCTGGGTGATCACGAAAGATCGTCACATCACGCTGGCCTCGGAAATCGGCGTCTACGACTACAAGCCGGAAGACGTG
>CAZTPE010000065.1:0-10210 GCA_964614545.1 uncultured Ectothiorhodospiraceae bacterium | reverse complement strand
TCAAGCCCGGTGAAATGATCGCTGCCGACACCAAAACCGGCGAACTGCTGACGCCTGCGGATATCGACAACCACCTCAAGGCCGGCCATCCCTACAAGCAGTGGCTGAAGGACAACGCGCGCCGTCTCAAGTCGACACTCGACAGCGAGGCCTGCGGCGCCGACATCGATGCGCACAACATCGACATCTACCAGAAGCAGTTCCAGGTTACTTTCGAGGAACGCGATCAGGTGTTGCGCGTACTCGCCGAAGGCGGCCAGGAAGCCATCGGCTCCATGGGCGACGATACCCCGATGCCGGTGCTGTCACGTCGCGTGCGTTCGCTGTACGACTACTTCCGCCAGCAGTTCGCGCAGGTCACCAACCCGCCCATCGATCCGCTGCGCGAGCAGATCGTGATGTCGCTGGAAACCTGCCTGGGCCGCGAGCACAACATGTTCGAAGAGACTCCGGAACACGCCAGTCGCCTGCGCGTGGATTCGCCGGTGCTGTCCATTTCCAAGTTTGACCAGCTGCTCAAGCTGGATGACCCGGACTACACCCATCAGCGCATCGACCTGCACTATTCAGCCACGGACGCCGCTGACGGCAGCATCACGCTGGAACAGGCCATCATCGACATCTGCGACCAGGCCGTGGCCGCCGCCAATGCCGGCAAGGTCATCCTCGTCCTGTCCGACCGCGACATCGCCAAAGACCGCCTGCCCGTGCATGCCCTGCTGGCCACCGGCGCAGTGCATCATCGTCTGATCGCCGAAGGCCTGCGCTGCGACACCAATATCGTGGTGGAAACCGGCACCGCCCGTGACGCCCATCACTTCGCCGTACTGCTCGGCTATGGCGCAACGGCCATCTATCCGTATCTGGCCTATGCCTGCATTCTCGACATGCAGCGGCACAACGAAATCCAGCAAGGCACCTGCGCCAGCCTGATGCAGAATTACCGCAAGGGCATCAACAAGGGCCTGTTCAAGGTCACCTCGAAAATGGGTATCTCAACCATTGCCAGCTATCGCGGCGCTCAGCTGTTCGAGGCCGTAGGCCTGAACAGTGCAGTGGTCGAGCTGTGTTTCCGCGGCACCACCAACCGCATCGAGGGCAGCCATTTCGAGGATCTGGAGAACGACCAGCGCGCCCTCGCCCGCGAGGCCTGGAATCCGCGCAAGGCCATTCAACAGGGCGGCCTGCTCAAATACATCCACGGTGGCGAGGACCACGCCTACAACCCGGATGTGGTCATCACCTTGCAGAAAGCGGTGAAGAGCGGCGACTATGCCACGTACAAGGAATACGCGCGTCTGGTCAACGAGCGCCCCACCCTGGCACTGCGCGACCTGTTCAAGCTGCGCGACGACGTCACGCCCATCCCGCTGGACGAAGTGGAGCCCATGGAAGATATCATCCTACGCTTCGACTCCGCCGCCATGTCCCTGGGCGCGCTGTCGCCCGAGGCCCACGAGACCCTGGCCGAGGCCATGAACCGCCTCGGCGGGCGCTCCAATTCCGGTGAAGGCGGCGAAGACCCGAAGCGCTACGGCACCATCAAGCGCTCCAAGATCAAGCAGGTGGCCTCCGGCCGCTTCGGTGTCACCCCCGCCTACCTGCGCTCCGCCGAGGTGATGCAAATCAAGATCGCGCAGGGCGCCAAGCCCGGCGAGGGCGGCCAGCTGCCAGGCCAGAAGGTCAACGCGCTGATCGCCGAACTGCGTTACTGCAAGCCCGGCGTGTCACTGATCTCGCCGCCGCCACATCACGATATCTATTCCATCGAGGATCTGGCACAGCTGATCTACGACCTCAAACAGGTCAACCCGGACGGCCTGGTGTCGGTGAAGCTGGTGGCCGAGGCCGGTGTCGGCACCATTGCCGCCGGCGTCGCCAAGGCCTATGCCGACCTGATCACCATTTCCGGTTATGACGGCGGCACCGCGGCCTCGCCGCTGACCTCGGTGAAATACGCCGGCAGTCCGTGGGAGCTGGGCCTCACCGAGACCCACCAGATCCTGCGCGCCAACGACCTGCGCGGCAAGATCCGCCTGCAGACCGACGGCGGCCTGAAAACCGGCCTCGATGTCATCAAGGCCGCCATCCTCGGCGCCGAGAGCTTCGCCTTCGGCACCGGGCCGATGATCGCCATGGGCTGCAAGTTCCTGCGCATCTGTCACCTCAACAACTGCGCCACCGGCATCGCCACGCAGAACAATGTGCTGCGCATGAAGCACTACATCGGCGAGGTGGAGATGGTGACGAACTACTTCCGCTTCATCTGCGAAGAAGTGCGCGAATTGATGGCCAGTGTCGGCGTGCGCAGCCTGCCCGAACTGATCGGCCGCACCGACCTGCTGCAAATCCTGCCCGGCAGCACGCCGCGCCAGCAGCGTCTCGATCTCAACCCCATCCTCAGCGATGGTGGCGTCGATGCCGACAAACCGCAGCACTGCATCGAACCGCGCAACGAGCCCTTCGACAAGGGCGAGCTGGCCGAGCAGATGGTAGCCGATGCACTGGCGGCCATCGACAACAAGGCCGGCGGCACGTTTCGCTATTCGGTGCGCAACACCGACCGCTCTATCGGCGCCCGCCTGTCTGGCGAGATCGCCGTACGCCACGGCGACCTGGGGATGGAAGACGCCCCCCTGCGCATCGAGCTGAGCGGCACCGCCGGGCAGAGCTTCGGCGTGTGGAACGCCGGCGGCCTGCACCTGTTCCTGGAAGGCGACGCCAACGACTACGTGGGCAAGGGCATGGCCGGCGGCAAGCTGGTCATCCGTCCGCCGGCAGGCTCCAACTTCAAGTCCAACGAGACCACCATCATCGGCAACACCTGCCTGTACGGCGCCACCGGCGGTAAGCTGTACGCCGCGGGGCTGGCCGGCGAGCGCTTCGGCGTGCGCAACTCCGGCGCCCACGCGGTGGTCGAAGGCGTGGGTGACCACGGCTGCGAATACATGACCGGCGGCTCCATCACCGTGCTCGGCGCCACCGGCGTCAACTTCGGCGCCGGCATGACCGGTGGCTTCGCCTACGTGCTGGACGAGGACAACCGTTTCGTCGACCGCCATAACCACGAGTTGATCGACATCCACCGCGTCAGTACGGAAAATATGGAGGCCTATGCCAACCATCTGCGCGACACCATCCAGGAATTCGTCGACGAGACCGGCAGCGCCTGGGGTCAGCACATTCTCAACAATTACTCCGATATGATCGGCAAGTTCTGGTTGGTCAAGCCCAAGGCCGCCAACCTCGAGACGCTGATGGACGAGCTGCGCCTCGCCGCCGCATAAGGGTGTTGCAGGTTGGGGGGAACGTAGCGAACCCCAACCTACTTATGCACATCGCTGGGGTTCAACACTTACCCCGACCTACACACTTTCAGTTAGCTGTATAAAAAAACATGGCAAACGACTTTCAGTTTATTGACATCCCCCGAAGAGACCCGGAAAAGAAGGCGGCCGACGAACGCCGCCAGGCATTCTGCGAGATCTACGGTCAATTCGACGCCACTTCCGCCGCCGAGCAGGCCGACCGCTGCCTGGCCTGCGGCAATCCCTACTGCGAATGGCGCTGCCCGGTGCACAACTACATTCCCAACTGGCTCAAGCTGGTGCATGAAGGAAATCTCATCGAGGCAACGGAAATGCTGCACCGCACCAATACCCTGCCCGAGGTCTGCGGTCGCGTGTGTCCACAGGATCGCCTCTGCGAGGGCGCCTGCACCCTCAACGATGGCTTCGGCGCAGTGACCATCGGAGCCATCGAGCGTTACATCGCCGACAAGGCCTTTGACCAGGGCTGGCGGCCGGATATGAGCGCCGTCGAAGTCACCGGCAAGCGCGTCGCGGTGATCGGCGCCGGCCCCGCCGGCCTCGGCTGCGCCGACGTGCTGGTGCGCAACGGCGTCGCCCCGGTGGTGTTCGACCGCCACCCGGAAATCGGTGGGTTACTCACCTTCGGCATCCCCGAATTCAAGCTGGAAAAAAGCATCGTCACCCGTCGCCGTGAAATCCTCGAAGGCATGGGCGTGGAATTCCGTCTCGGCATCGAGATCGGTCGTGACCTGCCCTTCCAGCAACTGCTGGATGAGTACGATGCGGTATTTCTCGGCATGGGCACCTACACCTACATGCAGGCCGGCATCCCCGGCGAAGACCTGCCAGGGGTCTATTCCGCGTTAGACTATCTGATCGCCAATATCAAGCACCGCCACGGCTTCGAGAAATCTGCCGAGGATTTCATCGACATGGCCGGCCAGCGCGTGGTGGTACTGGGCGGCGGCGACACCGCCATGGACTGCACCCGCACCGCCATCCGCCAGAACGCCAGCAGCGTCAACTGCGCCTATCGCCGTGATGAGGCCAACATGCCCGGCTCCAAACGTGAGGTGGCCAACGCCAAAGAGGAAGGCGTGCAGTTTCTTTGGAACCGTCAGCCAGTGGAGATCGTCGGTGAGGGCAAAGTGGAAGGCATCAAACTGGTCACCACCCAGCTGGGCGAGCCCGATGAATGCGGCCGCCGCCGACCGGAGATCGTCGCAGGCTCGGAGGAAACTGTCCCCGCCGATTGTGTGGTGGTGGCCTTTGGTTTCCGCCCCAGCCCACAGCCCTGGTTCACCGAGTTCGGCATCGATATCGACGAACGCGGCCGCGTAGTGGCCCCGGCCGATGGCGAGATTCGCCACCAGACCAGCAATCCCAAGATATTCGCCGGCGGTGACATGGTGCGCGGGGCCGACCTCGTCGTCACCGCCATTTACGAAGGCCGCCAGGCCGCCGAAGGTATTTTGGATTACCTCAACGTCTAACTTGAAAAGGGCTCAACACAAGGGCCGCGAAATACAGGAAGAACGATTGATGATCCGCAAATGCACGCAAATTAACGGGAATATTTTTTTGCGTGTATTTGCGTTAATTTGCGGACTCTTTCCAGACCCTAAACCATCCACTGTCTTCTTGAACCCTTGAGCAATACAACCCATGAACAAACTAAAAAACGACCGTTTCCTGCGCGCCCTGCTGCGCCAACCCGTTGACATCACCCCGGTGTGGATGATGCGCCAGGCGGGCCGCTATCTGCCTGAGTATCGCGCCACACGCGCCAAGGCCGGCAGCTTCATGGATCTGTGCCGAAACGCGGAGTTGGCCTGCGAGGTCACCATCCAGCCACTGGAGCGCTTCCCGCTGGACGCCGCCATCCTGTTCTCCGACATCCTTACCATTCCCGATGCCATGGGCCTGGGCCTGACCTTCAACACCGGCCACGGCCCGCAGTTCGAGCGCCCCGTACGCAGCGCCGCAGACGTGAAAAACCTGCCTATCCCCGATCCCGAAGGTGAGCTGCAATATGTCATGAATGCCGTGCGCACCATCCGTAAAGAGCTCGACGGCCGCGTACCGCTGATCGGTTTCTCCGGCAGCCCGTGGACGCTCGCAACTTACATGGTAGAAGGCGGTGGCACCAAGGAATACGGCCACATCAAAGGCATGATGTTCGACCAGCCCGAAACCCTGCACCAACTGCTGGACAAACTGGCGAAGTCCGTCATCTCCTACCTCAACGGACAAATTGCCGCTGGCGCGCAGGCCGTGCAAATCTTTGACACCTGGGGCGGCGTACTCACCCCTCGCGACTATCAGGAATTTTCACTGCGCTACATGCAACAAATCATCGACGGCCTCACCCGTGAAGCCGACGGCCGCAAAGTCCCCGTCATCCTCTTCACCAAGGGCGGCGGACAATGGCTGGACAAGATGGCCGCCACCGGCGCCGACTGTCTCGGTGTGGACTGGACCATCGACCTCAGCGATGCGCGCGCGCTGATTTCTAAACACGGCCAGCAACAAATCGCCCTGCAGGGCAATATGGATCCCTGTATCCTCTATTCCAACCCCGAGCGGATCCGCGAGGAAGTCGCCAGCGTACTGGCCAGCTACGGCAAGGGCGAGGGCCACGTGTTCAACCTGGGCCACGGCATCCACCCCACCATCGACCCGGAAAATGTCGCTGCCTTCATCGAAGCGGTACATGAGCTGAGCGCGCCCTACCACCAGTAGGCACTCACCGTCGGCAAAAAAAAGGGGCGTCGCGTGCAGACACGGCGCCCCTTTTTTGTCGCCCGCCCCAATTCGGGTCACAAGCAGTTTTTTATGTGGGAGCGGCTTCAGCCGCAAATAGGTCTAACCATTATTCGCGGCTGAAGCCGCTCCCACAGTGCTTGTAGCTGGCCCTCGTAGGCGTGGCCCGCTCACATGCTCGGCTTACAGACGCGCCTACAGTTTCCCCAACCGCGCCTCGATAAAGTAACGCTCCACCCTCTCCATCAGCACCGCCTCCAGGTGCACATCATCGGCGTGGGCAAACTTCTCATAGAGCCTGGGCGCCAGTTCTTCGAAGGCTTCGAGCAATATCGGGTCGAAGTCCTTGCCCTTGCGTTCGCGCAGCATGGCCAGAGAGCGCTCGAGCGAAAAAGGCTCCTTGTAGGGACGTTTCGATGTGAGGGCGTCGAAGACATCGACGATGGCAAAGATGCGCGCATTGAGGGGGATCTCCATCGCCTTGAGGCCCTGCAAATAGCCCGTGCCATCATATTTTTCATGGTGAAACTCGATCACATCCAAGGCCCCTTTCAGCCAGTACGCCTTGCTGACGATATCCAGCCCCAGACGGACATGGCCGCGCATGATGCTGAATTCCTCGGGGGTCAGGCCGTTGGGCTTGCGCAGGATGGCGTCACTGATACCGATCTTGCCGACATCGTGCAGAAAGGCGCCGGCAATGAGGTTCCGAATCACCTCCGCCGGCAGCTTGCGGGCCTCGGCGAGGTGGATGGCGTACAGGGTCACACGGTGGTTATGAGCATGGGTATCGCTGTCACGCACCGCCACCGCGCTACCCAGCACCTCCATCAGCTTGACGTTATCGCGCAGGGTCTCGCGGGAGAAGCGCAGCAGCTCCCGGTTGAGCAGCAGGATCACGGGATAGAGCACGACGGAGGTTACCAGGATCACTAACATCACCAGCATCAGGGTTTGGTAAACCTGGTCACGAATCCCGCTCAGGGTCTCCGCATCGATGTGATAGACCCCCTCCAGATAACCGGCGAGTTCACCCGTTTCGGTTCGTAGAGGCAAAAGGATCTGCAGGTAATTCTCATCATCGATGACAAAGCGTTCGTAATGCAGCGCGGCATCGAGAGGGAAGCTGTGATGGCGACGCTCCAGCTCCTGCTCCAGGCGGACGCTGCCGGGACGGTGGGCGATAGCAACGTGGTTTTCCTGCTGATCGTAGATCTCGATCAGCGAGAAGTGCTTGTCTACCAGCAGCTCCGCCTTGCGCATCAGCGCCTCATTGATCCCCAGCCCTGGGCTCAGGATAGACGCCATGTCCTGCGGCGTGAAGATGCGTGATTCACGCAGAATCAGATCCACCACCTTGTCATCGATGTGGCGTACACCCAGCCAATACACCGCACCACCGAAAACCAGGGAGAGCAGCAGCCACACCACGACCAGGCGCTGCAACACAAGGCGGTGGATGCTACGCGTCACATCGCACCTCGGCTATTACTGAACGCTGGCGGGATGAGGAAAACACGCGCTGGGCATTTTCAAACTACATTGGGATAGTCCGCCGGATAAGGCAGACGCGCCACGCCGCTGTCCACCGCCGCACGTGCCACCGCCGGGGACACGAAGTCCGACAGGCGCGGATCGAAGGGGGTGGGAATAATATACTCGGGACCGAAGACCAAACTGTCCACGCCATAGGCCAGGCAGACCTCCACCGGCACCGGCTCATGGGCCAGGTGGGCGAGGGCGTGCACGGCTGCGACCTTCATTTCCTCATTGATCCTTGCCGCACGCACGTCCAGCGCGCCGCGAAAGATGAAGGGAAAACCCAGCACATTGTTCACCTGATTGGGATAGTCGCTGCGGCCCGTGGCCATGATGAGGTCATCACGCACCCGGTGTGCCAGTTCTGGCGATATCTCCGGGTCCGGATTGGAGAGGGCAAACACCACAGGCTTTGCGGCCATGCTACGCAGCATGTCTTCACTCACCAGGTCGGGGCCGGATACGCCAATAAACACATCGGCTCCAGCCATGGCATCGGCCAGGGTGCGGCGCTCGGTGACGTTGGCGAACTCCTGCTTGTACGGGTTGAGATCGTCGCGGCCGGCGTGGATCACGCCCTTGCGGTCGATGAGAGACAGATGCTCTTTTTGCGCCCCCAGCGCCACCAGCAGGCGCATGGAGGCAATACCCGCCGCCCCAGCGCCCAGGCAGACGATACGGGCCTCGGCGAGGGACTTGCCCTGCACCTCCAGGGCATTGAGCAGGCCAGCGGCGATAATGATCGCCGTGCCGTGCTGGTCGTCGTGAAAGACAGGGATATCGAGGCGCTCGACCAGCACCTGTTCGATCTCGAAACAGTGCGGCGCGGCAATGTCTTCCAGATTGATGCCACCAAAGGTCGGCGCGATATTGGTCACGGTGTCGATAAAGGCCTGCGGCGTCTGCGCATCCACCTCGATATCGAACACATCGATATCGGCAAACTTTTTGAACAGCACGCCCTTGCCTTCCATGACCGGTTTGCCCGCCAGCGGGCCCACATTACCCAGTCCCAGCACGGCCGTACCATCGGTGATCACCGCCACCAGGTTGCCGCGCGCCGTGTAGCGATAGGCCAGGTCGGCATCTTCGGCAATGGCGCGCACCGGTTCGGCCACGCCCGGCGTATAGGCCAGCGACAGATCCTCCTGCGTCTCACAGAGCGTGGTCACCTCAATGGCGACCTTGCCGGGGCGTTCACCGGCGTGATAGTCCAGGGCCTGCTGCTTGAAACTCTTGTCCATGACTCTCTCTATACTGTTTTGAATATTTTTTAATCGGTGGCCGCATTAACCGATGCAACATGCATCCCGGCGGGCCGAACCTCCAGCGCCGCCGGATGGCGAATCACCATCACCAACTGCTTCTTGTGCCGGAACAGCCAGCCGCGCGCCACAACGTGCCGGCCCTGCAAATCACGCAGAAAGCCGCGCGGAAAATTCCCCAGATCTTTACGCGGAATCCGCAGGGCCACGCCTTCGTGCTTCTTTTCACCCGCCTTGCGTGGAAAATTCAGCCACACGGAGTATTTGCTGTCGCCGACAGACGTGATCCTGCCGCTGATGAGACGGAACCCCCGCGTCGACCTCGGTAGCGCCTCCACGGCCTGTGGACGATAGACCGAACCCCATACCCCGCGCCCGACGTCCCGCGCTCCACGCTCGGCAGCGCGGTAACATGCCAGCCCGTACACATTGGGCGGTACCACGATCTGTGCCGCCAAGCCCTGCGTCAGCAAGGCTACCTCCACAGATCGGCCATCGGCGTGATAAACATGAGCCAGCAGGCGGCCATAGCGATCCTTGCGCTCGGCGCCAAAGCGCAGACCGACCACCGCATTGCGGCCCAGCATTCGCTTCACGGCATCTCGTGCCCGTTGCGCAAATGGCTCGGAGGGTCTTCCGTCACGACCGATCTCCGGTGTGTTGACACCGATAAAGCGTACCAAACGACCGTCGCGAAGACGCAGGGTGTCACCATCGATCACCTGGGCCACCGCGGCCCGCTCATCGATACGATCCGCAGGGCAATCCTGTCCCCAGGCCGGCAGGGTGAATAACAGCCCAGCGCAAACAAAAAAGGCGCCCCACTGGGACGCCTTTTTGCGGACTCGATCCGTCACCCGGATGCTGTCGTCCGAATGCAGAATGCTTACTTCCGACCGTATTTCTGACGGAACTTGTCGACACGCCCGCCGCTATCGATCAGTTTCTGCTTGCCCGTGTAGAACGGGTGGCACTGGGAGCACACGTCAAGCTGCAACGCCTCATTCAGCGTGGAACGTGTCTGGAAGGAGTTCCCGCAGCTGCATTTCACGTCGATCTCATGGTATGCAGGATGAATTTCCGGCTTCATTGTGCTTCTCTCTCAACTAATGGTTGTTCGGGTGCGCGCCCGAATCGGTCGGGTTTCCCTGTGGAAAACAAAAACCTCGGCGCGCGGGAACCGCGTATTTTAGGACTAGTCAGCGGCAATTGCAAACCCGCTCAGGCCGGATTGTCGATATCCACAAATTCGACCTGCAGAGAAAATCGCTCCGCCAAATGCGCACCCAGCGCCTGCGCCCCGTAACGCTCCGTGGCATGGTGGCCGGCGGC
>CAZTPE010000064.1:0-10662 GCA_964614545.1 uncultured Ectothiorhodospiraceae bacterium | reverse complement strand
CACCAAAGCCGCCCTTGAGGCCGATGGCGGGGAGGCGGTTCTCAGCCAGATTGCCGAGCTGGCACTGGATGAAACTACTGCTGGCAAGCTGGCTGCGCAGGGCCCAGATCCAGCCCTTGAGGTCGCCTTCCACCGAGGTATGCAGGTCACGATAGGTTGGCAGATAGGCATCGGTAGCGCCGACGGACTTCAGCAGCTGGATCTGATCCAGATAGACATAGGTGTCGATATCGGCATCCTGTGCCGCCTGTTGCCAGGATTCCGGCGTGCTCAGGGTGATGCGTGGCTCCGCTGGCAGGTCGCTGATGCGCTGTTTCACGGGCTCGATGACTTCGGCCAGTTCAATGAACAGAAAGCGGCTCCCCGGCGGCACCCCTCGGTTCTGGATGTGGCGAATCAACAGGCCGGAGTCTGTGCCGATGATGATATGCAGGCGGTCTTCCTGCCACAGGTTGTCCGGCAGCTGCTGCTGAAAGACGGCCTGTGAGCCGATCTTGTTGAAGGCGTCGCGGTTGACGGCATGCAGGTAGGTCTCACCAAAACGATTGGTCAGAAAACTGCTCTCGGGTGAATCGAGGCCTGGGAGTGGAATGGTCAATGTGGTGGTCCCGTGTCGGGTTCATGACGTTATGGGTTTCTGACCTCGTGGCAAGCAAGGAATATGCCACTGCCGTCAGGTATATGGCATCTCTGTTGGTTTGTTCTGTAATCGGTTGATCAGTTACAGGAAATTCCGGTTTTTAGGGGGGCGGGAAAGCCTGGTGAGCCCCATGGCATGACGGTGATTTTTTTCGCTATCGGGCTAAAGAATAGCGGCCCCAGGACCGATAAGTGAGTTGGGAGCGGTAAATGGAGCCCGAGTGCGAGGCACCGTATCCGCTAGATAAGCAGCCCGGCCCTTATGGGGCGTGATCGGGCGCATACTTTAAAGAGGAGCATTAAAATGCCTCAGTTCATTAATACCAATGCCATGTCGCTGAATTCCCAGCGTGCACTGAATTCCTCCCAGGGCGCTTTGCAGACCTCCCTGCAGCGTCTGTCTTCCGGCCTGCGCATCAACAGCGCCAAGGATGATGCGGCCGGCCTGCAGATTGCTGAGGGCCTGACCTCGCAGATCCGCGGTTACAACCAGGCAGTCCGCAACGCCAACGATGGTATCTCTCTGGCGCAAACGGCCGAAGGCGCCTTGCAGGAAGTGACCAGCATGGTGCAGCGTGTCCGTGAGTTGGCGGTACAGGCGGCCAACGGCAACTACACCAATACCGAGCGCAAGGCGTTGGATGGTGAGGTCGTGCAGCTGCGCGAGGAAATCTCCCGAATTGCCGATGCCGTGACCTTCAACGGTGTCAAGGTCATTGGTTCCACACAGTCGGCGGCCTTCCAGATCGGTCAGGGTACTGTCGCAGCTGACAACCAGGTGAAAGTCCAGTTCAAGGACATTACCGGTGCCAGTGGTATCACCTCTTTCATCACCAATGCCAATGTCAGTACCGCCGCCGGCGCCCTGAGTGCTATCGGCCTGGCGGATTTGGCCCTGGACCGCGTCAACTCCATCCGCGCCGATCTGGGTTCCAAGCAGAATCGCTTTGAATCCACGGTTCGCAATCTGCAGGTCACGGTGGAAAACCTGAGCGCCTCGCGCAGCCGAATTCAGGATACTGACTTTGCCGCCGAGACGGCCAATCTGACCCGTGCGCAGATCCTGCAACAGGCGGGTGTGGCCATGTTGGCCCAGGCCAACCAGGTACCGCAGAACATCCTGTCGCTCTTGCGTTAACGAGCTAGAAAACAGTCCCCTGGGGCGTGATGCCCCGGGGATGCTGTAAGGAGATGTAGCATGGCAAGTATGACTGAAATACCGATGCTCCAGGCGGTACCTGATATCCGGCCAGCGCGACCCGTTGCGCAGAAATCTGCCGACCCGGCAGCCACGGCCATTGCGGGGGGTAACCTGCCCGCCACTGGCAAAGACTTGCCGCCGGCCTCGGGCCCGCAAGCGGGCAATGCGGAGACGCGCTCACGAGAAGTGCGCGAAACCGTGCAGAATCTCAATGATTTTGTCCAGCGCCAGGATCGGGCTCTCCAGTTTGAGGTTGATGACATCACTGGTGATACGGTGATCAAGGTGATGGATTCCGCCACTGACGAAGTGATACGGCAGATTCCCTCCGAGGAATTGCTGGCGCTGGCGCGCCGCATGATGCAGATGCACGAAGACAAGGGAAACCTGTTTCAAGATAAGGTCTGACCTGGCCTGAAACTTGCCTGAGATTGACCTGAGCTTGCTCGGTAAGCTGTCAGTCATTTAAGGGCCTGCACTGGTTTGCAGGCAAGTATTACGAGGAGTTGGCAATATGGTCGCTATTTCATCACCAGGGATTGGCTCGGGTCTGGATATCAATGGCCTTATCGGTGCTTTGATGGCCGCTGAACGCCTGCCATTGGGCGTGATGAATACTCGCAAAGAGGAGTTGGGCACAGACCTCAGTGCCTACGGCCGCCTGAAGGGCGCCATTTCTGATTTCCAGTCGGTCATGACCGGCCTGGGTTCCACCGATAAATTTTCCATCAACGCCGCCAGTTCTTCCAATGACGGTGTATTTACCGTGGGCGCCTCTTCGACGGCGGCCCCCGGCAGCTACAGCATCGATTTTTCCGACAACGGCACCAATCAGTTGGCACAGGTTCACAAGCTCACCTCGCTGGACTTCGCCGATACCTCGAGCAGCATCGCGGCCACCGGCACCCTGCGTATCGACCTGGGTGGTAACAGCTTTGATGTGGTCATCGATGCGAGCAACGATTCTCTGGATGGGATCAAAAACGCCATCAATTCCGCAGCGGATAATACCGGTGTCACCGCCACCGTGATCACGGTGGACAGCGGCAGCCGCCTGTTGCTCAGCAGTGACAAGACCGGTGCCGCCAACAGCGTGACACTGAGTGACGTCAGCGGCAGCGTGGCCGCTACCCTGGGTACGACCACGGTGACAGCGGCGCAGGATGCCATCTTTATGCTGGATGGCAATCAGGTGACCAGCACCTCGAATACGGTGACGGGCGTCATTGAGGGCGTCACTATTGAACTCAATGCCCTGGGCGCGACCGGCAGCACCGAAACGCTCTCTGTGAGTCGTGATACCGGCGCGGTAAAGGAAAATGTGCAGACCTTCGTCGATGCCTATAATGATTTGCGTGGCATGATCGGCTATCTGTCCAAGGGTGATCTGCAGAGCGATAACACATTGCTTTCTATTCAGTCGCAGATGCGCAACATCCTCAATACGGCACCCACGGGGCTGGGTACCAGCTTGCAGTTCCTTTCCGAAGTCGGCATCAAGACCTCGCGCACGGGGGATCTCGAACTCGACAGCACCTTGCTGAATGAAAAGCTGGCCGAGGATTTCAACGGTGTCGCAGAACTTTTTGCCAATGATAACCAGGGCTATGCCTTCCGTCTGGAGGCATTGGCTGATGAACAGCTGGCCATCGACGGCATCATCGACACGCGCGAAGATGGCATCAATGCACGCATCGGTCGCATCGACACCCAGATCGAGAATTTTGAATATCGCATGACCCTGACGGAGGCCCGTTATCGCGCCCAGTTCACGGCACTCGATGGTCTGCTTGCCAGCATGCAGAGTACCAGCAATTTCCTTTCACAACAGTTGGGTTCGCTGCCAGGGGCAGCGTCAAGCTAACGTCCGGCGACAGCAAGCTGGCAAGCAAAAAATTGATGAACACTGATGAAACAACACAGACGAAACAATGGTGAGCAATCATGAGTTATACGGGTAACGCAGCAGGCGCCTTGAATTCCTACACCCAGGTGGCTGTACACAGTGGTGTCGGTGCTGCCAGCCCTCACCGGCTGATTGAGATGCTGCTGCAGGCGGCCCTGGACAAGATCGCCGCAGCTCGGGGATATATGGCCCAGGGCATTATCGACAAAAAAGCACAGCACATCATTTCCGCCGTGGCCATCGTCGAGGGTCTGCGGGTCAGTCTGGATATGGAAAAAGGCGGTGAGATTGCCGAGAATCTGTTCTCGCTCTACGACTATATGGAACGGCGGCTTACGGAAGCCAATGCCAGTAACGATATCGCCATTCTCGATGAGATGATCAATCTCATCAAACCCATCAAAGAGGCCTGGGACTCCATTCCACAGGACGTGCAGGATGCCCATAGCAGACCGTAACGGCACGGCGCGACCGGCCAATGCCTGGCAGGAAGTGGTTTTTCTCACCCGGGCGATGATGGATTCGGTGCGCGCCGGTGAAATTGATCGCATGGTGGCCTTGGAGGGGCGGCGTCATCACCTGCTGGCGGTGGCATTCTCAGCCGATGCACCCCGGCCATCGGCTGCTGAGATTCAGCAGGTCATGACCATGGATGCCGAGATCATGCGCAGTGCTGAAACCCTGCGAGGGGATATGCTAACAAAACTGGACACCCTCTCCAGCAACCGTAAGGCAGTGGCCGCTTACGGCCAGTTCCAGCAATCCGGTGTCTGATTGCCGTAGTATTTGCGTCCATTTACAGACTTCATCCAGGCAAAGGTGGAAGCAGTCGCAGGGTGGGCACCACTCACCGCGACAATGGTGGGCAATGCCCACCCTACGCAAAATTCATCGTCTTGATTCTGCCATCAGTCTTTCGATATCGGCGATTTCCTTCGGTACATCATGATCCAATGATGGACTGGCGCCTTTGCACGGTTCCGTCAGTTCAACTGTAGGGTGGGCACTGCCCACCAAGATGTTTGGGTAAGCCACGTATCTGAGCCAGCCAAGGCACATTGTCTGTGAATGCTCATCGCTATATTTCTCGCTGATTCCGCGATATTGCGCTTCGGCCGTGCACCAATCGATACAGTGCAGGCAGGACCACCAAGGTCAATAACGTCGATGAGATAATCCCGCCAATGACCACCGTCGCGAGAGGACGTTGCACTTCTGAACCGATGCCGGTGTTCAGCGCCATCGGCACAAAACCCAGTGCAGCAACCAATGCGGTCATGAGAACAGGACGCAGGCGTGTCAAGGCACCTTCAATGATGGCCTCATTCAGTGCCTGGCCGTGGATGCGCAAGTCGCGGATAAAAGAGACCATGACCAAGCCATTCAGTACGGCAATACCCGATAGCGCAATAAAACCGACTGCGGCTGAAATTGAGAAGGGAATGTCCCGTAATAACAACGCCATGATCCCGCCTGTCAGTGCCAATGGAACCCCGGAAAAGATAATGGCGGCATCCTTGATGGAGCCGAGCGCCATGATAAGCAGCGCAATGACCAGTGCCAGCGTTAGCGGTACAACAATGGACAGGCGCTGGGTTGCGGATTGAAGTTTTTGATAGGTGCCGCCGTACTCGACCCAATAGCCCGCTGGTATATCGATGTTTTGTTTGACCGCCTGTTGAATATCCTGCACAAAGGAGCCCAGGTCTCGTCCCCGAACATTGGCGGAAACCACCACACGTCGCTTGCCATTTTCTCTATAGACCTGGTTATAGCCCATGACTAATTGGAGAGTAGCCACCTCTTTCAAGGGTACATACAAACCCTTGGGCAGCATGACGGGAAGATCGGACAAGGCATCGACATCTGTGCGCAGATGCTCGGCCAATCGAACCACGATATCGGAACGACGGTCGCCCTCGTACAGTTGGTTGGCGACAGTCCCACCCAGTGCGGTTGCCAGCAAATCCTGTAACTGGACAATGCTCAGACCGTAACGTGCCATGGCTTCACGCCGGGGTTCGATGGTCATCACCGGTAATCCCGTCGTTTGCTCTACGGCCACGTCGGCGGCGCCAGGAATTCTCCCAATGAGAGTTTCTATCTGATGGCCAAGCTCAACCAGCTGGTCAAAATCATCACCAAATACCTTGACCGCAACTTCAGAACGCACCCCTGAAATCAGTTCATTGAAGCGCATCTGGATAGGTTGCAGAAATTCATAGCGATTACCGGGAATCGGGGTCACCAAGTCTTCCAGTTCAGCGATAAACTGTGCTTTTGATTTGTCGGGATCGGGCCATTCGTCACGGGGTTTAAGGATAATGAAGTTGTCTGCCACACTGGGTGGCACCGCATCGGTGGCGATTTCGGCAGTACCGATCTTGGCAAATACCCGTTCAACTTCCGGTAATGTTTTTATTTTTTCTTCCAGAATTTTTTGTAGATGGATGGCCTCGCTGAGTGATGTGCCAGGTATGCGTAACGCATGCATGGCGATATCACCTTCATCAAGCTCCGGGACAAACTCTGAACCGAGCTTGGGGATCAAAAATAGTGAATAAGTCACCAGGGAAATAGCCAATGTAACAACAATCCACCTAAATCTAAGAGAGAGTGACAAGGCTGGCTTATAGAGTGCGTGGGCTGCCTGAAAGGCGATGTTTTTCTTCTCTTTTATAGGCTTTTTGAAGAGTAATGCGACGCCGGCCGGGATGAAGGTAATGGATAAAATCATGGCGCTGAGCAGGGCAATAATGACGGTAATCGCCATGGGATGGAACATCTTTCCTTCCACGCCGCTAAGCGCAAAAATAGGAATGTAGACCGCTGTAATGATAAACACACCAAACAAGGCGGGACGAATCACCTCGCGGGTTGCCTCGAAGACGACGGCCAAACGCTCGTTGAGTGACAAGCCATTTTTTCGAGAGGATTCGCTCAATCGACGCATGCAGTTTTCAACGATGATCACTGCACCATCGATAATCAGGCCAAAATCCAGTGCGCCAAGACTCATCAAATTGGCGCTGGTCTTTGTCTGCACCATGCCGGTGACGGTCATTAACATGGCAATCGGGATCACGGCGGCGGTTAAAATTGCTGCACGTATATTGCCTAAAAACAGGAAAAGAACAACGATGACCAGGAGCGCACCTTCCAGCAGATTTTTTTGAACCGTCTCCAGGGTTTTATTCACCAGACTGGTTCGGTTGTAGACTGCCGTGACGGTGATCCCATCGGGCAGACTGCTCTTGATCTCTTCCAGCTTGATGGCGACATCATGGGCAACGTTACGGCTATTTTCACCAATCAGCATGAAGACCGTGCTCATGACGACTTCACGGCCGTTCTGGGTGGCGGCCCCGGAACGTAATTCCTTGCCGAGGCTGACACTTGCCACATCTTTAATGCGAACAGGAATGCCCTGATATTGCTGGATGACAATATTACCCAGGTCATCCAACGTGCTGGCCTGGCCGGGTACCCGCATCAACCATTGCGCGCCGTTGTGTTCTATAAATCCAACCCCACGGTTATCGCTGTTTTTTTCGATTGCGTTGACAACATCGGCATAGCTCACTTGGTAGGCCAACAACCTGGCCGGATCCGGCGCCACCAATATCTCTTTTTTAAAACCGCCAATGGGGTTGATTTCCGCCACACCGGCAACCCGCATCAACTGGGGACGAATGATCCAATCGTGGGTTGAGCGCAGGTCCATTGGCGTGATCGGGCTGCCGTCATTGTTTTTGGCGCCCGGTTCAGCATCGACGGTGAACATGAAAATCTCCCCGAGCCCGGTTGCTATCGGGCCAAGGGTAGGTTCCAGCACGGCCGGAAGGTTTGCCCTGACCGTACCCAGGCGCTCATTGACCAACTGCCGGGCAAAGTAGATATCCGTGCCTTCTTCGAAGACCACGGTGACTTGGGACAGGCCATAACGTGACAATGAACGGGTATAGGATAGCTTCGGCAGACCTGTCATCGCGGTCTCTACGGGAAAGCTCACCCGCTGTTCCACTTCCAGGGGGGTATAACCGGGGGCTTCGGTGTTGATGACCACCTGAACATTCGTAATATCGGGTACCGCATCAATCGGCAATTGAGTAAATTTCCACACGCCCAGACCCATGGCGATCAGGACCAGGAGCATCACAAAACCTCTGCGGGCTAATGCGAATTTGATAATGGCTTCAAGCATAATAGGTCTTTAGCCTTTTAATGGTCGTGAGCGGCGCCGGATTTTTCAATATCGGCCTTGATGACATAGCTGTTTTCGCTGACATAGCGGGTGCCGGGTTCCAGACCGCCCAGTACCTCGGCCCATTCACCGGCCTGCAGGCCAAGATCCAGCATGCGCACCTCGTATTCCTCACCGATTTGCGCATAAACCACCGTGAAGTCCCTGAATGCTTGCAACCCGGTTCGTTTAACGGCCAAAGCGGCGGGGTGTTCGCCGACCGTTATTTTTGCGTTGATATAACGCCCGGGGTGCAGTTGTCCCTCTTTATTATCAAGTACCACATGAACTTTTACGGCTTGATTTTCTTGTGCTGTCACATCTATTCGAGAAACTTTACCGCTGATCGTTTGCTTGCCTGATGTGTCGGTGATGGTGACCTGCGCACCCATTTTTACTTGCGCCAGATCGGCAGGGAATACCGATAGTTCCGCCCAAACAGAGGTGGTGTCCATAATCGTGAACAGTTGCCGCCCGTCCGTTTGCTCACCGGCGTTGGCGCTGCGTTGGGTGATCACGCCACCAATAGGCGCGGAAATGGTAAACAGCTGCAGACTTTCGTTGCTTTCAACCGTGGCCAGCTTTTGGCCTTTGCGAACCCTGTCACCCAGTGATGGGAACACCGACTTGATTACACCATCGAACCGGGCGCTGACTTTTCGTATGCGCTCTTTGTTTGCGGTAATCTGACCATATGCGCTGATAGTTTTTTGCATCACCACTGGGCTGGCAATCGAAGTTTTGATTTCCAAGGCTTCAGCGACCGCTGTTTCAATCTTCGTGCGACCTTCAAAATTATCGTATTGCCAAGTGTGCGTTGATCCATTGTGTAGCGCATTAATCGTGACGATAAATGAATGAGGCTCATAGATGACAGTATCACCGCGTAGCGCATCGCCTTGAGGTTTGAATTTGATTTCATCAATCTTGCCGCCCAGGCGGGTCAGGTGGATGCTGAGATCCACCGCCTCTGGATTCAGTGCCTTGCCGTCTTTCGTTGCCCAGGCGCGAAACTCGGGTGGCACCCCGGTTTCAAAGATGGCCAACTCAAGCATGAAGTTGCCATCCCTCAGCAGTCGTCCATGGTGTGGGCCTTTTTCCTGCTCAGCTTCTAATGCATGTCCTGGATCAGTTGCGGTCGTTTCGCTGTGACTGCCTTTTGTGGGCATTGGGGATTCCAGATTCATCCCATCGCAGGCGCTAAGGGATATTGCCAATAGTAGCGGTATCCAAGTTGCCTGGGTGGACATTTTTTTCATCTTATTCATTCGGAGCCTCATGGATTTGACGTTGATTGCGCGATGCTTACGCCCGTCAATCGCTCAATTTCAATAATACTGCGGCGGGCATTAACGCTTGATTCAATCAGTGCGTTGTGTGCATCCAGTAATTCCGCCTGAACGCTGCGTAATTCCAGATAGCTGTAACGCCCAAGGTTATATGCCCGGCGGGTTTCGCTGAGTGCCTGTTCAAGTGGAGGAATAATTTCACCTCGTAGCGCATCGATCACATGTAGCGCGTGTTGTAATTTTTCATACATCACGTAGAGCGTGGTTTCGATACGGACCTGTGCCGCCCTCTCTTGCAGATTTGTTCTTTCCAGACTGGCGCTGGCTTCTGCGATACGGCCGGGATTGCGAGTACGTTCACCAAAAGGAATGGTGAAACCTGTGACAAATGCCATATCGTTACTGCTGGCGATATGACGAACGCCCGCGTTCACTTGCCAGCTTGGTTTGTTCTGCGCCTGGGCAAGCTGTAATTCGGCCTTTTTTAACCGCCGATCCGACAACAGACGGGCGAATTCAGGATTTTGTTGTAGTCGTGATTTGAGGGTTTCGAACGATGTCAACCGGGGTCGGCTGATGATGCTCCCCTCAACGTGCGTAAAATCCGCTGTAGTTTTCCCCCATTGGGCGGCCAAGCGACGATTTGCGGATAGCAGCTCATGTTCAATGTCTTCACGTTGCAGTTTTCTGCGTGCCAGTTCAGCGCGTGCTCTGGAGAGTTCAGCTTCGGGGGTTTTTCCTGCTTTTACCCGCTTGCGCACGGCGTCCGTTGTTTCTTCTGCGAGCTGAACCGTTTTATCCGCATTTACCCTGCGTGCCTGGTATGCCAAGCTAACAAGGTAACGGCGTGCTGTTTCGGACGCGGCATCAAGTTGCTTGATGTCGGCCTCAACAGAAAACAGGGATGAACCTGCACGGGCTGCATCGATGTGACGTTGTCGAACTCCACGCTCAAGTACCCAGCCAATACTGAGGGTTGTTTGTGCACTATCAATCCCCCTGTGGGCACCGGTGCCGAGCACATCCTCCAGCTCAAGGTTTAATTCAGGGCTCGGTGCCCGTCCTGCTTGCATGACTCGACCTTCCTGTGCCTTGAGTTGATAGTCAAAGGCCCGTAGATCCGGGTTGTGTTGAATGGTTCTGGTGACGGCTTCACGCAGGCTAATTGTGCGCTTGTCTGCATCTAAATCGGGGGCCGCACTCACGGTTGTACCAAGCAATAACAAACAAGACGCAACCGCCCGTTTAGCGATTTGTCTAGATATAAGAGAAGAACCCCACATTACAAACTCCTTGCGCACGCATATACAGGGCAGGCGTAGCGGCATATTTGATATTAAATTGGCTGTAACTATTCAGCTCGCTGCAGGGGCATGGGATTCAC
>CAZTPE010000063.1:0-10700 GCA_964614545.1 uncultured Ectothiorhodospiraceae bacterium | reverse complement strand
GAATGGGTCAAGCGCGGTTTTGATGACGGCGTGTTTTTGTTGGCAGGTGGTCTTCAGCCCAGCATGGGGGGTGGGATTGTGGCGCATAATACGTCGCAGACAGATCTTCAGCGCAGGGTGAACGATGATCCGTTTGTCGCGGAAAATGTGGTAAGTGCGGAAATTCTTGAAATCACACCATCAAAAACTGATGAGCGGCTGGGTTTTCTGCTCGACTGAATAACGGCCCAAGGAATCCGGGGCCGTTAGACGGCTGGTTTTTGTAAGTTTCAAAAAAGCAGGGTTTTCCGGTTTGGTAGGGTGGGCACTGCCCACCGTGGCGGTCTCTGCAAAATCTCTGGTGGGCGGTGCCCACCCTACGCGGAAATGTGTTTCCTGTTTCCTGTTTGTCCCTCGCTAATCTTTCTTCATTGCGACAACTTTACTCCGAGGCCGGTGGCTCCATGGAAACCGGTAATGCGGGGCGATAGCCTCGGGCATTGTCAAAGATGGCGCCCTCCAGCAGGGCATCACTGAGATTGGCGCCGCGCAGGTCGGCATCGCTGAGGTTGGCCAGGCGCAGGTCGGCGCCGACCAGGTTGGCCTCGCGCAGGTCGCTGCCGATCAGATCCATTTGCACCAGGTTGGCATTTTCGAGATTGCGTCCGCGCAGGTCGGCATTGCGCAGGCTGTCGGCATCGATGCGGGCCAGCTCGCAGAGGCCTCGGCGGTCATAAATGATGATCATGTGGTTATTCCCGGCCAGTGCTTTGCTGATGAATGGGACATTTTACGCGAGATAAATGCGTGTGGCATATTTTCCGATACCCGACTTTGCGTTATCGGTCGAGTAGTCTGGATGAAACGAAGTGGAATCCGGGATAGGATGGATCCATACGCGCTTCACCTCCCGGTTTTCGCTGTACTACATCCGGGCTACCTTGTTTGAGCTGTGGCCTGAAAACTCACTGCGTCTTTGGGCTCCAACAACATATCCCATTTCCAGGCTGGTTACTTTGACCATGCTATACATGAACATAGACAGGAAAGACAATAAATATGAAATATGTTGAAGTGGTCGCCAATGCAGGGAGTTCTGATACGATTTCTGCAATCGCAGAAAAAGCAAAGGTGCAAGATTTTCGTCTAGGTGTTGTGGGTGAGGACGGTATGCAGCAGATGCGGCTGCTGGTGGCCGATGACAAGATTCAGTGGGTGCTGGATGCCTTGCAGAATATCCTGGGCGCACAGCCATCGGCCCGGATACTGGTCCTGGCGGTAGAGGCGTCGCTACCCCGGCCGGAGGAAAAGGAGGGGAAGCAGGAGGACTCGACAACCCAGGCGCGAGAAGCGCTCTATGAGGAGGTCGAAAAAAATACGCGACTCGATCTTAATTTTCTCGTTTTAGTCATGCTGTCGACGATCGTGGCTGCGATCGGCCTGATTGAAAACAATGTTGCCATCGTGATTGGTGCGATGGTGATTGCGCCATTGTTGGGGCCAAATCTTGCGCTGAGTCTTGGCACTGCTCTGGGTGACTTTCCCTTGGTGCGAAAATCGGTGAAAACCTTTCTCGCGGGAATCCTGCTGGCTGTGCTTCTGTCAGTCGGCCTGGGTTTTTTCTGGCCATCTGATCTTTTGAGTGGTGAGCTTATGTCGCGTACCGAAGTCGGGATGGATTCCATTGTCCTGGCGCTCGCATCGGGCGCGGCAGCGGCGCTGTCCTTGACGACGGGACTGTCAAGCGTGCTGGTTGGGGTTATGGTCGCCGTGGCGCTACTTCCGCCGGCAGCCACGCTGGGCATCATGTTGGGGCAGGGAAATATGAGTCTCGCTATTGGTGCTGGCTTGTTGTTAGCCGTCAACATCGTGTGCGTCAATCTGGCCAGCAAGGTTGTTTTTCTTCTTAAAGGTATCTATCCACGTACCTGGTTGGAAAAGGAAAAGGCAAAACGTGCGATGGTCGTGTACGTGTTGGGATGGGTCATTACTTTGGCAATCCTCATTCTTGTTATTTACGCACGTCGTTCAATTTGAATGCCATAAGGTGAACCATGAAAGTCTATTCTTTTGTGGATGGCGGCTGCGATGTGTTTCATCACTTTTACCACGGTTTCTCTGCTTGGGCCGGTTAGCCTGTTAGTCGGATAATGATCACAGTGTTGTTCCGTTAGCGTTGCATCATTATGCTGGGCATTCAGGAGGTTGTTTTTCTCGTTACACCGCCGGACAGTGTAACGAGGAATTGTATAGTTGGCACCGCCCACCTGAAGGCCTCGCTGTATTCTGTAAGTATGGCGTCTACTTGGCTATCGCTGAGAATGACGCTGTACGGTAATCAATTTTACCAGGGAAATGACATGAAAATTATTGTTCGCGTAGCACTTTTGGCGCTTTTGATGCCGGCACTGAGTTATGGTGGAGATAAACACAACCGGGAAGGGAGCGAGCACGCCGTGGGAGTGGAGGCTCTATCGCATGATTTGCGTGCTTTACTTGCTCAAGAAATGCGGGCGTTGCAAGGCGGAATGGTGGCTATCCTTCCTGCATATGTTTCTGGAAACTGGGGTAAAATCGAAGCTATTGCTGGAAAGATGAAGAATAGTTATATATTGAAGCAAAGCCTTACTGAAGGCCAGGTGAAGGAGTTGCATGCTGTGCTGCCTCCTGGATTTATCGAAAAAGACCAGAAATTTCATTATCTGGCGGGCATGCTTGAGCATGCCGCGAAAAGTGGAAAGGCAGAGCTGATAAATTTTTATTTTTCCGAAATGAATGAGTCGTGTGTCAGTTGCCATGCTGCATTTGCAACGCATAGATTTCCGGCCTTATCAACAAAGGTGGAAAAAGATGAGCATGCACACTCACACTAAAGCGCCTAGTAATCACGCCACATTGGGGCGATCAGGGGCTGCTTATTTTCCGATAACCGGCTGTTCGTCATTGGTCTCGTCGAGGGCATTTTCGGCCCGTGTCAGTACCTGTCCGGCATCATTGTCGCGGTGGCGTTGAATCTGGGTGTAGCCACAGCGCAAGGTACAGGCTTGGTTATCGGGAATGCTCGGATGTTTGAGTTGCTGGCTGTGGTAGCTTTCTCGCAGGCGCTGCAGGCAGGGTTCGATGCCGTCGTGTTTGGCGCCGAACAGTAACAGGGCGAAATGGTCGTTGCCGAGGCGTGCGCTGAGGTCTACCTTGCGGCTCACCTGCAGCAGGGTTCGCGCCAGCAGCTTGACAGTGTGGCGGGCGGTCTCCTCCGGTAGCGCGTTGAGTCCCTCCAGCCGGATGCGCACCACACACACCGGTATGTTGCGGCGTGCGAAGTGGTAGGCGCGAGTGAATTCAATGTTGAACTGACGACGGTTGATGAGCCCTGTGAGAGGGTCCGTGCGGCTTTGCCGTACCAGCTGTTGCTGTTGCGTGCCGAGGTTGTGGCGGATGTCGCTGAGTGCGGGCAGGATGCAGGCAGCCTCGCTCAGGCCGGGTGACGGGGGCTCGGCATTGGCGCACCCGGAGGCCAGTTGCTCGATATGGCTGCGCACCTGTTGGAAATCGCCCTCGACCCGGCGGGTGTGACGGCGGACCAGTAACGTCAGGCTGCCGACGATGAGCAGAAAGGCGGAAATATTGAAGATCACCAAGCTGAGGAAGCCGGAGCTGGAGTGGCTGGGCGCGGCCTCGGTGAGTTGCAGTTGCCAGTCGCTGTGGCGGATTGGCTGGCTGGCACTGTGTGGCGTGGTGTCTGCGGCCAGGTGTCCCCACTGGGTGATGATATTGCCGTGGCCGTCACGCAGTATGAATTGCTGGTCGTTGCGGCTGTTGTCGCGCAGCAGTGCTTGCAGGTTGTCCAGACCGAAGCTGACGAAAAGCAGGCCGAGGGGGTTGTCGGCCTCGTCGAGCACTGGGGTGGTGAGGTCGAAATGGGCCGACTGCGGAATCCCCTGATGCACTGGCGGTGACTTGACGTGGTTGCCCTGGCTCAACTGACCCAGATCCGACAGACAGAGTGGGCCGAGGTGCTGGTTGGCGGGTTCACCGAGTATATTGCCGTTGCCTTTGAGCAGGGCCACGCCGCTGGCCTGGGGTAAAAAACGGCGCATCTGCAGAGCCCAGCGCTGCGCGGCGCTGGCGTCTCCGAGGTCGAGAAGATCCTGTGTGGTGGGCTGTCGGGCGACATGCCCGATAAGCTCGCGCAGGTAATTCAGGCGGCTTTCAATGATTTGCGCCTTGGCCTGCAGGCGGGGGGTAAGGCCGTTGTCACCCTGCGGTTGGTAGTACAGTTTTGCCAGGCTCAGGTTGATCGCTGAGATAGTGAGAAACAGGGTGATGATTAAGGCGGCGCCGAGATAGGCGCGGGTCTTCACCGAGAGAGATTTTCGGGCTGGGGCGGCGATGGAAACCTTGGGTGAGGTATAGACTGCGGAGCCACCGTGTTCGGGGGTCTGGTACATCGGGTTAGTAATCCTGGCTATGCGAATCTGGGAGCTATTTTGGTTTTACCTAGTAACGCTGTGGCGTCGTGTTTGGTTCCATTGTCGGGTGGGGTGATACTGCTGCAGTGCCGGTGGCGGGTGCGGCCTATTTTAGAGTAGAACATTGGAGATTATAAGTCGCAATCCTGTATTCGCCAGTCGTGGGTAGATTAATGGCGCCAAGCCGAAATGCCGTTAACCCTCAAAGATTAAACATTCCTTCGCGTTATCCGGGTAAATCACCTTTTTCTCCGGGTGACGGAATAAGGTATCCTGCGCGGGAAATCTGTAATGGGTATGCAAATGATACGGCAAATTATTTTTTCGCTCTGTCTGCTGGCGCTGGCGGGTTCGCTCTGTGCACAGGAAGAGGCGCAAGAGACGGCGCCAGCGGCGGACGCCACGCAACTGTTGCACGAGGCTGGCCAGCTGTTTGCTGAGGTGCAGGATCTGGCGGTGGAACTGGAGATCGCCCGGCAGCCGCCGTCGCGGGATCAGCTCCTGGTGCTGGTCTCCCTGCTACCGGACGAGCGCTTCGAGCTGGAGGCGGTACAGGTGAAGATCGACGGTGATTTCGCGGCCTTTCACGAATACAGTGCGGCAGAGATCAAGGCCCTCGCCGAGGGGGGCGCGCATCGTCTGTTGCTGAAACACCTGCCGGCCGGCCGGCATGAGCTGGTGGCCCGTTGGATCGGCAAGGCACGCAAGGCGAAGGAAGAAGAGGTGGTGCGTGAGGTTCGCTGGGCCTTCCGCAGCGGCGAGACCCGGCGGGTGGTGGAGCTGGAGTTATCACAAGGCGAGGGGCAGCCTATTCCGAAATTCTCTCTTCGAGAGTGGAACTAGCTATGGCATCGCTGATGCGAGGTATTGCGCCGCTGGTGGCGCTGACGGGCTTGCTGTTGGCCCCGCCTGCGGCTGCGGCGCCGTTGCTTGACCCGCAGATCCGTGCGGCGCATTTCGAGGCCCGGCTGGGTGAGCCGGTGGCCGCGCTGATCCGCCTGCAGGCCGCACGCCGGCAGGGTTTTCTGGATCATCAGGCGCGGCCGGCGGATCTGCTGCTGGGCGATATGCTGTTGCAGCAGGGACTGGATCTGCCGGCGGAGGCGGCCTTACTGCGTGTGGGCGAGGCGGGGGGGGAGCAGGCGGATGTGGCCTGGCTCCAGCTCGGGCGTCTGCATTACCGGCGTGGCGAGGATGCGGCGGCGTTGGCGGCCTTTGCGCGAATCCGTGGCTCACTAAGCGGGGCTGCGCAGCAGGAGCGCCTGCTGCTGGAGGGTGAATTGCTGCTGCGCTCAGGGCGTCTGTCCGAGGCGGAGCAACGTCTGCGGACGCTGCTGGAGGGGCGCAAGAAGCGTTCGGACTGGGTGGACTATGGGCGTTTCAATCTCGCCGTGGCCCTGTTTCGACTGGGGCGCGAGGACGAGGCGCGTGAGTTGTTGCTGTCCCTGAGCAAGCAGAACACAAAAGACCGTATCCTGCGCACCCTGTCCGACAAGGCCAATCTCACCCTCGCCTATGACCGCCTGGAGACCGGCGATATCGATGCCGCGACCGTTTTTTTCAAGAAGGGTCGGCTCAGTGGGCCGGTGTCGAATACGGCCCTGATGGGGCTGGGTCGCGCCTGGGCCGTGCAGGAAAAATACAAGAAGGCGCTGGTTCCGTGGCTGAAGCTGAGCAAACGTGATTCCGCCGATCCGCTGGTGCAGGACGCCCTGCTGGCGGTGCCCTATGGTTTCGGCAAGCTGAACGCCTATAAGCAGGCGCTGCAGTATTACCAGCAGGCGCTGAGTGTGTTCGAGCTGGAGCTGGAGCGTGTCGGCAAGGCTGAAGGGCAGGTTAATAACGGCGACATGGTGCGCACCCTGGCCGCGGGTTTTAGTATCGACGATGTTCTTGATCGTGACATGCTGCCGGCACTGCCGAAGGCATCCGGTGCTTCCCACCTGTGGCAGCTGTTCTCCACCCACGAATTTCAGGAAACACTCAGGAACTACGTGCGGGCGGGCCTGTCATTGAAGAAAATCACCCGCTGGACGTCACAGGTCAAGGCGGATGACGGCCTTCCACCCGCGAACCGCGAGGCATTACTGACACGCGCCGCTACCCTGGAGACCCGCTTGACCACATTGTCCGGTAAATTGCAGGCCCATATGCAGTTCCTTGCTCTGCAGGAGTTGGAGCAGCGCCGCAAGCGCATTCAGGCCTATACCGACGAGACACGTTTTTCCATTGCGCAGATCTATGATTACGCCGCCAAGCGCTGGGGTGACAAGTAATGGGCAGCCCTAATATTAGGGGTGCCTATACGCGTCTGTATCGTTACCTGCCCCTCGGGGCACTGCTGTTGCTGTCGGCCTGCGCCAGCACTGAGGAGACGCTGGGCGATCTCGGTGAACTGGATATCCAGATCGAAGATGATGCCGCCATCCTCGGTGCGCGCGACAAGGCCATGGACAACTACTGGGAGTTTGCCGCCAGTTCCTCGGAGAAAGAACAGAAAGTCGAGGCCATGCGTCGTTTGGCGGATCTGGAAATGGAACGCAGCGACGAGCGTTTCCAGCGCCAGATGGAGGTGCTCGACCGCATGACCGAAGGTGAGGGCGCCGATATCGATACCCTGAAGGGTGTGACCTATCGTGGCGCCATCAAGCTCTACGAGGATGCCCTGAAGGTCGCACGCGGCGGCCCTCAGGAACCCATCTTGTTGTATCAGCTATCCAAGGCCTATGAGCAGGCGGGAGGGCGACGGGAGGCGTTGGATACCCTGCAGGCCCTGCTCGATTTGCGCCCGGATGCGGAAAACCGTGATGAGTTGCACTTCCGCCGCGCCGAGCTGCTGTTCGACATGCGCCAATTCAAGCAGGCGGAATTTGATTACGGCAAGGTGCTGGAGGTGGGACCGCAGTCCCGCTATTACGAGAAGTCTCTCTCCAAGCGTGGCTGGTCCGCCTTCAAGCAGGAGCACTACAAGCGTGCGCTGGACTCCTTTTTTGCCCTTATTGACCGCAAGCTGCGGCAAGCGGATGGCCGTATTATCGATGACGACAGCCACCTTAGCCGCGGCGACAAGGAATTGCTCAACGATGTCTTCCGCGTGGTCATCCTCAGCTTCAAGGAGCTCGATGGCACGCGGGGCATCAAGGCCTATTTCGAGAATTACGGCCGCCGCGACTATGAAAAACGCCTCTATCAGATGATGGGCGACTTCTATCTTGCCCAGGATCGGGTGCAGGATGCGGCGGCAAGCTACAGTGCCTTCGCACGTGATTTTCCCATGCATGAACAGGCCTTTGAGTTTGATCTGATGGCCATGAAGGCCTACGCTGATGCCGGCTATTCCCAGTTATTAATCAAGACCAAACAGGAATTCGTGCGGCGCTATCGGGTCAATGGCAATTTCTGGCGCCGTCACCTGGATCAGGAAGAAACGGTGCTGGCGCGTCTGCGGCCCCTGTTGCGCAGCAATTCGGAAGACGTGGCGCGCCACCTGCATGCGCAGGCGCAGAAAAGCAAGAAGCCGATGGATTACCAGCGTGCCTTCCTCTGGTACAAGCAGCACCTGAAATGGTTTGCCAAGAGTCCCAAGGCGAAGGAACTGAACTTCCTGTATGCCGAACTGCTGTTCGAAGCCGGAAAATTCGAGGCGGCGGCCAAGGAATTTGAAAAAACCGCCTATCAGTATATTCGCTTCGGCAAAGATGCCGAGGCAGGGTATGCCTCATTGCTGGCCTACACTGAACGTGAAAAACAGCTGACGGGAAAAGAGAAGGAAACTTGGAGCCGTATGGCGGTGGGCAGTGCCATGCGCTTTGGCAAGACCTTCCCCGACGATTCACGCGCCGCCAGCGTATTGACCAAGGCTGCGGAAAATATGTTCGCGCTGAAAAAATATGGTCAGGCCGCGGTGGCCGCGCGGCAGATTCTCGAGTTGTCCACCAAGACATCACCCGACACCCGGCGTACGGCGTGGAAGATCATTGCCCGTGCAGAGTTTGAAAAGGGGGACTATTCGCGCGCGGAGGTGGCCTATAAGGTGGCACTTAGCCTGACATCGGCTGAAGATGCGGTGTCGCGCAAACTGCTGAAAGAGGGGCTGGCCGCTGCGGTGTACAAGCAGGGTGAGTTGATGCAGGCAAAGGGTAATGTGCAGGGCGCGATTGCCCAGTTTTCACGCGTGGATGCGGATTCGGCCGTTGCCGAGGTCGCCGAGTTCGACATTGCCTCCAGCCTGTTGAGTAGCGGGGAATGGTATGCCGCCATCGAGGCGCTGGGTAACTTTCGTGACCTGAACCCGGCCAGCAAACTGCTGCCCAAGGTATCACAGAATCTGATCCTGGCGTATCAGAAGACCGATCAGCCGGTCAGGGCGGCCGAAGAGCTAGAGCGTTACATTGGCTTGGTGGAAGACCCGCAGCTACGCCGCGAGGCGCTCTGGCAATCCATTGAGTTGTACGAAAAAGTCGGTGATGTGGCCAAGGTGGTGGCAGGCTACGAGCGCTACATCGATGAATACCCGCGGCCGTTGGAACAGGCTATGGAGGTGCGTCAGACGCTGGTGACTATTTATGGTGATGCTGGAAATATGGCCTCGAAGCGCTTCTGGCAGGAAGAGATCGTTCGCCAGGAAAAGGCGGCGGGCAAGGAAAGTACGGAGCGCATGCACTATCTGGCGGCCAAGGCGGCCTTTGAACTGGCCCAGCCGACACTGAAGGCCTACCAGCGTGTCAAGCTGGTGGAGCCGCTGAAGCAGAACCTGAAGCGCAAGAAAGAGAAAATGAAGCTGGCGGTGGACACCTTCACCGCGACGGCCAACTATGGTGTTGCGGAGGTGACCACCGCCTCCGTTTATACTCTGGCGGAAATTTATGCTGACTTCGGGGCTGCACTGATGGGTTCGCAACGCCCGGCCGGGTTGAGTGAGGAGGAGCTGGAACAGTACGAAATTCTCCTCGAAGAGCAGGCCTACCCGTTTGAGGAGAAGTCCATTACCATCCACGAGTCCAATGTCGAACGTATTGCGGATGGTACCTATGATGAGTGGGTGCAGAAGAGTTTTAACAGGCTCAAGACGTTAAGTCCTTTCCGTTATGCGAAGGTGGAAAAGAGTGAGCCAATGACCGGGGAAATCTATTGATTGTTACTGATGAAGGGCTGTCTGTGCCTGGACGGAAATGGATGAGCTTATTGCTGGCGTTGGTACTCCGGCAAGATAATACTGATGAATGCAGAGCCTCCCAAATGTGTCCCGGCAAGGCGCCGGCCGCAGGCAATGGTTGTTCCATTGCCAAGAGACGCAACACTGTGGATGACCCTTTCCCGGCACGCTGCATCCGTCAGTATTACCTTGTCGGAGTACTCATGGTTGCCGGGCTGTTTGCGGGTTGTGCGGCAACCGGGCCGAAAGAGGTTGAGGAAAAGAGTGCGGAAACCGCCGGACCTGCTGTAGACCCCGTGGCCAGCGCAGCCTTTGAGGCCGCGCTGAAGGCCATGGCTGATGGCAAGGATGCCCAGGCCGAGAAGATCCTGTTGAAGATGACGCAGGACTTTCCGCAGTTCTCCGGCCCGCATGCCAATCTGGGCATCATCTATTTTCGCGCCGGCAAACGGGACAAGGCCGAGGCCGCCTTTCTGCGCGCGGTGGAAATCAAGCCGAAGAATGCCGTCAGCCTCGACTATCTCGGTGTGATCAACCGTGACAAAGGACACTTCAAGGAGGCTGCAGGGTTTTACCAACAAGCCATCAAGGCTGACCCGGAGTACGCCTATGTGCATCGTAACTACGGCATTCTGCTGGAGCTCTATATGGGCAAGCTCAAGCAGGCGCTGGCACAATACGAGCAATACCAGAAGCTGACCGGTGGCGAGGACAAGCAGGTGGCAAAGTGGATCATCGACCTGAGCCGGCGCAGCGGAGCAAAGAAATGATGCGGCTTGCCGCACTGTTGATTATTGCCCTGCTGCTGGGTTCTCCGGTCATCGCCGAAGACCGGCTGGATATGGATGCCGTTGCCATTAAGGGCTCGCGTGAACTGCCCAAGGTGCTTTACATCGTGCCGTGGAAGAGCACGCGACTGGGGGCGCTGGTTGCCGGAGCAGGCAGCGAATCCTTTTCGGCCAAGTGGGTGGCGGTCGATCGCGAAGTTTTTCGCCGGCAGGTGGCTTACTATGATTTTCTGTACCCTTCTAGTGAATCTCCGGGGGTGCGCTAAAGGGTTTTCTGCGCTAAAGTTCGGCGTCGTTTTGGCCGACCTT
>CAZTPE010000062.1:0-10701 GCA_964614545.1 uncultured Ectothiorhodospiraceae bacterium | reverse complement strand
ACCCAGCGCCAGCAACGCCGCATGACACAGGCGGTGTTTGAGCATATCAATGACGGTGTGATTGCGGTGGATGTTGAGGGGCGGGTGGAATACCTCAACCCGGTGGCCGAGAATCTTACCGGCTGGTCATTTGATGAAGCCGAGGGGCTGCCGCTGAAAGATATTTATCACGTGGTCGATGAGAAAAGCCTTGAGGCCAAGGAGGACCCGGTGGCGCGTTGTCTGCGTGACCGTTCCTGCGACCAGGAGCAGAGCACCGGCATGTTGTTGCGACGGGGTGGCCTGGAGTTCTGTATCCAGGACACGGCAATGCCGGTGCGTGACATCCACGGTGACATTAATGGCGCGGTGGTAGTGTTCAGTGATATCTCCGAGCTGCGTGGGCTGGAACGCTGGGTGGAGTATGAGGCCAGTCATGATAGCCTGACCGGCCTCTTCAACCGGCGTCAGTTCGAGACGCATCTGCAGGTGGCGCTGGACAGCGTACGTGATGACGACCGCCAGCATGCCCTGTTTTATCTCGATCTGGATCACTTTCAAGTGATCAACGACAGCTATGGCCATGTGGCGGGTGATCAGCTGTTGAAGGAACTATCACGGGAACTCAAAACCAAGCTGGTGGAGGGTGCCTGCCTGGCGCGTCTGGGCGACGATGAATTTGGCATTCTGCTTGAAAATATATCCACCGAGGCGGCCCGGCGGCAGGCGCGCGAAATGTGCAAGTTGGTGCGTGACTACCGTTTCCTCTGGGAAGACAGGCCCTTCGAGATTGGCGCCAGCATCGGTCTGGTGCCTGTTACCCCGTGCTGGCGCGATGTGGGGGAACTTATGCGGATGGCGGATTCCGCCTGCTATGTGGCCCGGGAGCGGGGTGGCAACCGCGTGCATGTCTATCAGGCGGGTGATGCGGCGCTGGCGCAGCGCAAGGGTGAGATGCAATGGATACCGATTGTGCGTCAGGCCTTGCTTGAGGATAATTTTCGCCTCTATTGTCAGAATATCGTGCCGCTGGCCGGGGATGCCAACGCCCCAGCGCATTTCGAGATCCTGCTGCGACTGGTGGACGAGGAGGGTGATATCGTGCGCCCGGCGGCCTTTATCGCTGCCGCCGAGCGCTATCACCTGATGCCGGAAATCGACCGTTGGGTGATCGCCAATACCCTGCGCCTGCTCGGTGAGCGGCGCCAGCGAGGCGATGAAAACTGCCTGTTTTCCATCAACATTTCCGGCCAGTCACTGGACGACGAGGACTTCCTCGGTTTCGTGGTCGACCAGTTGCACGCCAGCGATGTGCCGCCGGAGAGTATCTGCTTTGAGATCACGGAGACCGCTGCGGCATCGAATCTGGTGATTGCGCAGCGCTTTATTGCCATTCTGCGCGGCATGGGTTGCCGTTTTGCGTTGGATGATTTCGGTCGGGGAATTTCATCCTTCGCCTATCTGAAAAACCTCAAGGTGGACTACCTCAAGATAGACGGCATGTTCGTCAAGGACTTGGCCGAAGACGAGATTGGCCATGCCATGGTGGAGTCCATCAACAATATCGGCCACACCATGGGTGTACAGACCATAGCCGAGTTCGTCGAAACCCAGGCGGTGCTGGAGAAGCTGGTTGTGCTGGGTGTGGATCATGTACAGGGCTACCAGCTGGGACGGCCTCGTCCCCTGGCGCCTATGTTCCGTACCCCTGCGTAAGCGACTGCCGTCGCGTAGGAGCGGGCCATGCCCGCGATTAGCCGTCGATTCGATGCAACGGCGCAAAGGTTTTTCTGCGCGATTTTTGTGTCTTTTGTGGTTGTCACTAAAGACTGCCGGTCAATCGCGGGCATGGCCCGCTCCTACTTATTTTGAAGGGCTTTGGCCGCTTGGGAACTGTTTCAGCAGCCGCTGCAGGAGTTTATCGGTGGTCTGCGTTGGCCCGATGTCGGGCCGCAACTCGCGCAGCTGGGTGGTCTCCAGCCCCTTATAGCCGCAGGGGTTGATGCGTGAGAAGGGCTCCAAATCCATGTCCACGTTGAGGCTGAGGCCGTGGTAGCTGCAACCGCGACGCACACGCAGGCCGAGGGCGGCGATCTTTTTGCCGTCTACGTAGATACCGGGTGCATCCGCGCGGCGCTGGCCGGCGATGTCGTAGTCGCCCAGCAGGTCAATCACCACCTGCTCCATACGTCGCACCATTTCCTTCACGCCCAGTCCGCGGCGTTTCAGATCCAACAGTAAATAGGCGATGAGCTGGCCGGGGCCGTGATAGGTCACTTGGCCGCCACGGTCGCACTTCACGATCGGGATGTCGCCGGGGGAGAGCAGGTGTTCACGTTTGCCGTTGAGGCCAAGGGTGAAGACGGGCGGGTGTTCGAGCAGCCAGATTTCGTCCGCGGTGTCGGCGCTGCGCCGGGCGGTGAAGTCCTGCATCTCGCGCCACACGGTTTCATAGTCACGCAGGCCGAGGTGATGGATGAGAGGTGGGTTCATCGCTTGGCTACAGGGCCATCAGCACCTGTTCACAGGCGGTGAGGTCCGTATAGATGGCGTCCAGCTGGGCCTGGCTGGTAGCGCGTACGGTGATGGTCACGGAGATGTATTTGCCGTTGCTGCTGGGGCGAGTCTTCAGTGCCGTAGCTTCGGTATCAGGGGCATGTTTGCACACGATCTCCATCACCGCGGCGTGCAGAGTCTCGGAGGCCAGGCCCATGGTCTTGACGGGGAAGTCGCAGGGGAATTCGATGGCGCTGTCCTGGGGATTTTTGGGTGTGTTCATGGGTGGATATTTGGGGTGTGAAGGGGATATTTCAAGTCGCTGTTGGTGGGTGGATGGTCCGCGAATGCACGCTAATAAACGCGAGTCATTTTGTCGTTATCAGTTCACTATAGTGGCATGTGGCGCAGAGTATACGGGGTATTGGGGCTCCGCGTTGTTGTGCGCACGGCGCACACTACACGTGCTCGTAGTGTGTGCTGTGAGTACGATGCTGCCTGTGGTGAACAGCCACATTAATTTTCAATAAAATCCCAAGAAAAATTTGCGTCTATTGGCGTGCATTTGCGAACGTAAGCACGCGCCGTCTCAGCCATCCTGTAGGTGCGCCTTGTTGGCCTGATACAGGGCGTACATGCGCTTGAATACGGGGCCGGGTTTGCCCTCACCCACGGGTTCACCGTCCAGCGTCGTTACCGGCAGAATTTCCTTGGTGGAGCTGGTGACCCAGATCTCGCGGGCGCGGGCGAGGTCTTCGCGGCGAATATCGGCCTCGCAGTGGGCGATGCCCTGGGCCTCGGCCAGCTCCAGGATAACGTCGCGGGTAATCCCCGGCAGCAGACGCGGCCCCTTGGGCGGTGTGACCAGCACGCTGCCGGGCTTTTCGTCAAACACCGCGAACAGATTGCTGGCGGCACCCTCGGTGGCGTAGCCGTCGCGGATCAGGATGGCCTCGGCGGCGTCGGCATCCAACGCCGTCTGCCGTAGCAGAATGTTGGGCAGCAGGCTGATGGCCTTGATGTGGCAGCGCGCCCAGCGGATGTCGTCGAGGGTGATGGCATTGATGCCCTGCTCGAGGGTCTCGACCGCCGGTGGGCGCAGCGGGTTGCTCATGGCAAACACCGTGGGCGTTGGATTTTCCGGCAGGGCGTGGTCGCGCGCCGCCGGGCCGCGGGTGATCTGCAGGTACAGAGACTGGTCGCCGCCGCCGTTTTCGTTGATTAGCCCCTGGATCAGCGCCGTCCATTCCGCGCGTGTGTGCGGGTTGGGGATGCGTACCTCATTGAGGCTGTTTTCCAGCCGCCGCAGGTGTTCGCTCAGGCGAAAGGGGCGACTGCCGAATACCGGGATCATCTCGTAGACGCCGTCGCCAAAGATAAAGCCACGGTCGAGCACCGGCACGCAGGCATCTTCTGCGGGCAGGTTTTGGCCGTTCAGGTGGACGATGGACATGGGTGCGTCCACAGCTCTACTCGAACATCAGCTTGACTTCGTCCACCAGATTGCCGAACAGGCCGCCCTTGGCGATAGCGGTGAGTGACACCAGATCACGCTGCGCATATTCCTTGTCGGCAAGGCTGATGTTGACGGTGCCGAAGGGCTGGCCCTTGCGTGCCGGGGCGGTGATGCGGTTGTCGATGCTCATGTTGGCCTTGAGTTTTTTGTATTGGCCCTTGGGGATGGTGATGTAGAGGTCTTCGGCCAGGCCCAGTGGCAATTCTTCCTGCTCGCCTTTCCAGATGCGCGCGGTGGTCAGCGGCTCGTTGGCGGCGTACAGGCGATGGGTCTCGAAAAAGCGAAAACCGTAGGTGAGCAGCTTCTGGCTCTCTTCGGTGCGCGCCTCGTCGCTGCGGGTGCCGAGGATCACGGAGATAAGGCGCATGTCATCGCGTAGCATGGAGGCGACCAGACAATAGCCGGCGGCTTCGGTGTGGCCGGTCTTGATGCCGTCGACGTATTTATTGCGCCACAGCAACTTGTTGCGGTTGTACTGTTTGATGTTGTTGAAGGTGAATTCCTTCTGCGCATACAGCTTGTAGTTTTCGGGGAAGTCGCGGATCAGGGCCTGTGCCAGCTTGGCCAGATCGCGCGGGGTGGTGTAGTGGTCCTTGTGCGGCAGGCCGGTGGCGTTGACGAAGTGACTGTTTTCCATGCCCAGTTTGGCGGCGTGCTGGTTCATCAGCGAGGCGAAGGCCTCTTCGCTGCCGGCCACGTGTTCGGCCAGTGCCACCGTGGCGTCATTGCCGGACTGGATGATCACGCCCGTGAGCAGGTCTTCGACGCTGACCTTTTTGCCCACCTCCACGAACATGCGTGAGCCGGGCATGCGCCAGGCCTTTTTGCTGATGATGACTTCATCGTCGAGAGTGATATTGCCCTGTGCCAGTTCGTGGTCGATGACATAGGCGCTGAGCATCTTGGTCAGGCTGGCCGGTTCCAGGCGCTTGTCGGCATTCTTTTCCGCCAGCACCTGGCCGCTGTGAAAGTCGATCAGCAGATAGCCCTTGGCCTTGATCTTGGGTACCGCGGGAATCAGCGTGGCGCTGCTGGCGGTGGCGGTGAGGGAAACAAGAAACAGGCAGATGATGAGGAGTACGAGGCGATGCATGGTAGTGGTGATCTTCACGGTTGTTAATGACGTTGTTGATAAGATTGTGGGACGGGAAAATGGCCGCCAGAATAGCCGTTTTCGGGTGGAATGACTACCGTCGGCGCCGATTCCGCCGCCTATTCCTTGACGACATGCGCGTTGTCAATGCCATGTGGTGAGAGCTGCAGGGCGAGTTGCCGGGCGTCCTGTTCCGAGCGCAGCGGGCCGATGCGTACGCGGTAGATCTGCTGCTGACTGTTGATAAACGCGCTCTTTTCAGTCAGGCCGGTCAGGCGTACCAACATGAGTTCGGCGTTGAGGCGGTCGTTGAAGGCGCCTACTTGCAGGTAGATCTGTCCCTTGGCAGTCTTGCCGCCGGCACCAGTCAGGGTCATGGCAGGCTTGGGCAGGTCGATAGCGCGCACATTCACGCGGGCGGTGCCGGTGTTGTACACCCCCAGCTTTTTCGCGGCCACATAGGAGAGGTCGATGATGCGGCCGTCGATGAAGGGACCGCGATCGTTGACGCGCAGGATGGCCTTGCGGCCATTATCCAGGTTGGTGACCTCCACATAGGAAGGAATGGGCAGGGTCTTGTGCGCGGCGGTCATGGCGTACATGTCGTAGGGTTCGCCGCTGGAGGTGCGTCGGCCGTGGAATTTGGTGCCGTACCACGAGGCCTGGCCGCGCTGTTGATAGCCGCTGTGATCGTCGAGCACGTAATAGGTCTTGCCGGCCACCTGATAGGAGCTTGGGTTGCCATACTTGCTGTAAGGTTCGACCTTCGGCACGGCGTCGGCAATGCCGCTGGCATCGACGTGACGATCAGGTGCGCCATCTTGTATGTCCAGGGAGCCGCAGGCACTGAGCAGCAGTGTGATGGCAAGACCGGGCAGTAGGCGGGGCATTTGCCATCGCAGAAGCGGCCTCCAGGCTGCGCTAGACCCGCGTTGGCGTGCATAACTGCAATCGCGGCCTGAGGGGCCGCACCTACGGTGGATTAGGCACATGCTAGCCACTACCATCACGCTCTGCGCTGATGGCCTGCCCCAGCTGATACACCGCCATGGCATATAGCGGGCTGTGGTTGTAGCGGGTGATGGTGTAGAAATTATTCAGCCCCAGCCAGTAGTCGGGCCGACCGACCTTCTTTTCGAAGGCGATGAGTGCGGCGGGGGCCTCGGGGGGCAGCGGGGTCAGTGCGGTGACGCCCTGCTGGCGGAATTCCTTCACTGTGGTGTGCGGCTTGATGCCGGCCTTGAGCAGGCGCGTGATGCGGTTGCTGCCGACCATGGCGTAGCTGCCTACGGGCTTACCCGGTTGCCACTTGTGGCGCTTGAAGTAGTTGGCCACGCTGCCGATGGCATCCGTGGTGTTGTTCCACAGGTCACGCTTGCCGTCGCCGTCGAAGTCCACCGCGTAGTGGCGGTAGCTGCTGGAGATGAATTGCGCCTTGCCCATGGCGCCGGCGTAGGAGCCCTTGATGGTGAGTGGGTCGAGGGATTCCTCGCGTGCCAGCAGCAGGTATTGCTCCAATTCGCTGCGGAAGAATTTGGCGCGCTTGGGGTAGGCGAAGGCCAGGGTGCTGAGAGAATCCATCACCCGCCAGCCGCCCTTGTGGCGGCCATAGCGTGTTTCCACACCGATAATGGCGACGATGATCTCTGGCGGTACACCATAGGTCTCCTCGGCGCGTTTCAGGTCGGCCTCGTTCTCGTTCCAGAATTTTACGCCTTCGCTGATGCGTGTCTTGGTGACGAAGATGGGACGGTACTGATGCCAGGGCTTGCCTTCCGCCGGGCGGGTGATGGCGTCGATGATCTTCTGCTTCATGCGCACCTGTTCGAAGATGGCAGTCAGCTCGTCGCGGTCGAAGCCGTGTTTGGCGGCCATTTCGTCGATGAAGGACTGTACCTCGGTGCGCTGGGTGGGAATCTCTTCATCGAGGACGGCGGCAACAGTGGTGCCGGCCGTGAGCAGGCTGGTGGCCAGTGCGATGGAGTGCAGGATGGTACGTAATGGTTGTTTTGGCATGGGATGTCGTTTGGCTCCTGGCCCGTGTCTTGGTGTCATTTCAAATACCTGTCACAACCGCCGTGGCGGCTCCTGGGTTTCTGCTTCAGCCGTCCATTTCAGCATTGCCATGAGCGGATGCATCGTTTCATTTCATCATTGTCGATAACGCGACCGTTTCGTACATCCTCTAATCCACGCTCGATCATGCGCCCGAAAGCGAGCTTTCGCATGATTTCCAGTATTTTTTCTCTTGCGCCTGCCATCTGGGGACTCCTGTAACCAATATTTACCGGGGCAACAGTTTGCGATGGGTATGGATCGACATGAGGATACCGAAAGCCGCCATCAGGGTCACCATCGAGGTGCCGCCGTAGCTTACCAGCGGCAGGGGGAGGCCGACTACCGGTAGTAACCCGGTGACCATGCCGATATTGACGAATATATAGATGAAAAAGGTCATTACCAAGCTGCCGGCCAGTAGGCGGGTGAAGGTGTCCTGTGCCTGCACGGCAATCAGCAGGCCGCGCATGATGATGAACAGATAGATGGCCAGCAGTACGAGGATGCCGAACAGGCCGAATTCCTCGGCATAGGCGGCGAAGATGAAGTCGGTGGAGCGTTCCGGTAGGAAGTTGAGCTGAGACTGGGTACCGTTGAGCCAGCCCTTGCCGTAGAGGCCGCCGGAGCCGATGGCGATCTTCGACTGGATGATGTGGTAGCCGGCGCCCAGTGGGTCTTGTTCCGGGTTGAGGAAGGTGAGTACACGTTGGCGCTGATAGTCGTGCATGAAGTGCCATAGCACCGGTGCGAGGGCGGCGCCGATGGCGGTGAAGCCGGTCACCAGCCGCCACGGGATACCGGCGAACAGCAGCACGAAGATACCGGCGCTGGCCACCAGTACGGCGGTACCCAGGTCCGGCTGGCGAGCGATCAGCAGGGTCGGCACGATAATGATCAGGCCGGCGATGGCGAGGCGTTTTGCCGTCGGTGGCAGCGGATGGTCGCTGAGATACCAGGCCACCATCATCGGCATGGCCAGCTTCATCACCTCTGAGGGCTGAAAACGGAACACGCCCAGATCCAGCCAGCGCTGCGCGCCCTTGCCGATTTCACCGGCCACCAGTACCGCCACCAGCAGGCCGAGGCCGATAGCGAAGATCCACGGTGCCCAGCGTTTCAGCGGTGCCGGGTTGAGCTGGGCGAGGGCAAACATCACCGTGAAGCCCACCCCCAGGCGCACCACCTGGCGCCACACCAAATCGATGTTTTGACCGCTGGCGCTGTACAGTATGAACAGGCTGATGCCAGATAGAAGCAGCAAGCCGAGCAGCAGCGGGGGATCGATGTGCAGGCTCTGCGCCAGGCTGCTGCGGCGTTGGCCGAGGTCGTGGACGGGGGTATTGAGCAGGCTCATGGCGTCTCTCCGTCATGTTTAGGGTGGAGATGCCCTTTATCCAGTAGCCAGGCATCCATCACCTTGCGTGCGATGGGTGCGGCCACGGCGCCGCCGCTGCCGCCGTTCTCGACGATCACGGCGACGGCAATTTTCGGCTCATGTGCCGGTGCAAAGGCGATGAACAGGGCATGGTCGCGCAGGCGTTTCTGGATATCCTCTTCCACGTATTCCTCGTCCTGTTTGATGCCGAATACCTGCGCGGTGCCGGTTTTGCCGGCAATTTCGTAAGGGGCATCGTGGCCGATGCGCCGTGCGGTGCCGCGATGACTGTGCACCACGTCGGTCATGGCCTTGATGATGTAGTGCCAGTTGGCGTGGTCTTCCACCGGCACGGCGATGTTGGGAACCACCGGAAAATCCACTACATCACCCGTATCCGGGTCTTCCGTGGCGGCGACGATGCGCGGCCGCAGGTGTTGGCCGTAGGTGGAGAGGGTGGCGGTGGCGGAGGCCAGGGCCAGTGGCGTAACCAGATTGAAGCCCTGGCCGATGCCGGTGATCAGGGTCTCGCCGGGATACCAGGGCTCGCGCTTGGCGCGGCGTTTCCACTCCCGCGAGGGCACCAGTCCGGCCAGTTCACCGCTGGTGTCGATGCCGGTAAGGTCGTTGAGACCGAAGGGCTCGAGGAAGCTGGAGAGGCGATCAATGCCGAGGGTTAGTGCCAGATCGTAGTAATACACGTCGCAGGATTCCACCAGCGAGCGGTTCAGGGCCACCGGGCCGTGGCCGCCCTTCTTCCAGTCACGGTACTTGTGGTCGTCGCCGTCCAGCATGTACCAGCCGGGGCAGTAGATGCTGGCGCTGGGGTCAACCACGCCGTATTCCAGCCCGGCCAGGCCGATGAAGGGTTTGAGGGTGGAGCCGGGTGGATAACGGCCGCGCAGCACACGGTTGAACAGTGGCTGATCCAGGGAGTCGCGCAGGGCGTGGTAGGTCTTGCTGTCGATGCCGCCGACGAACAGGTTGGGATCGAAGCCGGGCATGCTGGCCAGTACCAGCACGCTGCCGTCGCGCGGGTCGATGGCCACTACCGCGCCGCGTTCCTCGCCCAGGGCCTGCTCGGCGATGCGCTGCATGTCGGCGTCGAGGGTCAAGTGCAGGTTGAGGCCGGGCACCGGTGGAGTCTGTTCCAGCACGCGCAGGGTGCGGCCCTGGGCATTGGTTTCCACCTGCTGTACGCCCACCTCACCGTGCAGGATGTCTTCGTAGAATTTCTCCACGCCGGTCTTGCCGATGAAGTCGGTGCCTTCGTAGTTACTGGCGTTGATGCTCTGCAGTTCACGCTCGTTGATGCGGCCGACGTAGCCGAGGGCGTGCACCGCGAGGTCGCCCTGCGGGTAGTGGCGATAGAGGCGCGCGGCAATGTCGACGCCGGGGAAGCGGTGACGGTTGACGGCGAAGCGCGCCACCTCTTCGTCAGACAGGCGCGTGCGCAGGGTGATGGGCTTAAAGCGGCGACTGCTTTTGTAGCGTTTGCGGAAACGTTGTTCGTCGTCCTCGGTGATGGTAATGAGCTGGCGCAGCTGCTCGATGGTGGCATTGATGTCATCCACCTGCTCGGGGACGATCTGCAGGCTGTAGCTGGGCAGGTTCTGCGCCAACAGTACGCCGTTGCGGTCGAAGATCAGGCCGCGGGTGGGGGGCAGGGCGGCAATATGCACTCGGTTATTGTCTGACAGCACGGCGTAGGTGTCATGCTCGATGACCTGCAGGTTTACCAGCCGTGTCAGCAGCATCAACATCAGCACGATGGTGAAGGCCAGCGCGGTGACAGCCCGGTGGGTGAACAGCCGGGTCTCGCGGAAGTGGTCTTTGAGGGTGGTGGGTTTGGCCATGGCTCGCTCGCGTCACTTGCTGCGAAGGCTGGGTGATGGTTGCTGCGTGGTATGGGTGCGGAGGTTCATGATGATGTTCGACCGCTCAACGCACCCGATATTCGCGCCGCAAATGGCGCAGTATGAAATACACCAATGGCCAGGCAAACAGGCTGCTGAGGGCCGACAGCCAGTAGGCCAAGGTCTCGATGGACTGGCCGAGGATGCCCTTGATCCACAGTGCCAGCATCAGGTGCAGGGCGACCAGTAGCATCACGCTGACTGACTGCTGCCAGAGGGGGAACACGCGGATGCGTTGGTGCAGGCGCAGGGCGAGATAGGCGACGAT
>CAZTPE010000061.1:0-10747 GCA_964614545.1 uncultured Ectothiorhodospiraceae bacterium | reverse complement strand
GGCATGCGCGAGGTGTTTCGCCTCATTCATCCCAATGCCCAGCGCCCGGTCAAGATCGGCAGCAAACCCCTGCCGGAACATGTTATCAATGCGGTGTGGGGATTCTTTGCGCTCTACGTCGGCTCTTTCGCCGTCATCATGCTGGTTATTATGGCCACCGGAATGGATCAGGTTTCCGCCTTTTCCGCGGTCGCCGCGAGCATGAACAACCTCGGCCCGGGTCTCGGTGAAGTGGGCGCCAACTACAGCTCCATCAACGATGTCGCCAAGTGGGTGTTGTGCTTTGCCATGCTGCTGGGGCGGCTGGAAATCTTCACCCTGCTGGTATTGCTCAGCCCGGCCTTCTGGCGCAAATAACGTTCACGGGAGGTGCTCTTTGGAAATACTGTTAGCCGATGACCACCCACTGTTTCTCGATGGCATGCGTCACATCCTTTCGCCGCTGGATGACACGGTGCAGGTTCATTGCGCCGAGACGGGTGAGGCGGCCCTGCAGCGGCTGCGTGGGGAGATCGAATTCGATCTGCTGTTGCTCGACCTGGGGCTACCCGATACTAATGGACTGGGCCTGCTGCACATCCTGCGCGAAGAGGCCATCATGGTGCCGGTGATCGTGGTCTCCGCGAGTGAAAACCTGCACCAGATTCGCGCCGCCCTCGCCGCCGGCGCCTTGGGTTTCATCCCCAAGTCTCATCACGCCGGGCAGATGCTGGACGCCATCCACGAGGTGCTCGACGAGGGCGAGATCTATCTGCCGGACAGCATCCGCGAGCGTATCGATCAGCTCGCAGTCAACGACGAAATCTCCGTCGGTCAAGGCATCACCTCACGCCAGCACCAAGTGCTAACGTTATTGGCCCAGGGTCTCGCCAACAAACAGATCGCACAACGACTGAGCCTCACCGAACACACGGTCAAGGCCCACCTCGGCGCGCTGTTTCAGGTGTTGAAGGTCACCAATCGCACCGAATGTGCGCGGAAGGCCCAGCGCCTCGGCCTGTTGGCAGACAATACCCTGTCAAACTGAATCACGGGTTGCCAGCAGCTGTTGCAGGGCAACCCGCAAGCGCGCCGGCTTCACCGGTTTATACAACACCCGATAACCCGCCGCGCCAGCGATCTGTAAACGCTCCGGGGCCGTATCACCGGTAAGAATCAGGCCCGGCACATGGGCACCATAAGTGGCCTGCAAGGCCTCGATGGCCTCGATGCCGGTGCAATGATTACGCAGCCGCAGATCGGCCAGGATAGCATCCGGCTCCCGCCCGTAGGCCGCCAGTACCTGCTCTGCCTGCTGCAGCGATTCCGCCACCAGCACCACAAACCCCCAGCGCAGCAAAATCTCCCGCATGCCCTCGAGAATATCCACCTCGTCATCGATCACCAGCACCAGCCGCTGTGCAGCCTGCAGGCTCGACGGCAACACGCCGCTGCGTCGTTCCACTACCGCCTCGGCGCGGCCCAGGGGCAAGCCGATGCAAAACACCGAGCCTTTGCCCGGCGCTGAATGTACCTGCAATGGGTAGTCCAGCAGTTCACACAAACGCTGCACAATGGCCAAGCCCAGACCGAGGCCCTTGGCACGGTCACGCTCGGGATTGTCGAGCTGCTGAAACTCATCGAAGACATGCTCGATATCCTCATCGGGGATGCCGCGCCCGGTGTCCCGCACCTGCACCTCCACCCAGCCCGCGCGGCGGCGACAACCCACACTCACGCGGCCGGTCTCCGTGTAGCGAATGGCATTGCTGATCAGGTTGCGCAGAATACGCTCCAGCAACAGGGGGTCGGACTGCACCACCACACTGCAAGGCATCAGACGGAACTTTAACCCCTTTTGCTCCGCCAAGGCGCGGAATTCCCCCTCCAACTTTTCCAGCACGCGTGTCAGTGGGAAGTCCTCCACCTGTGCCTCCACCACCCCGGCATCGAGACGCGAAATATCCAGCAAGGCATTGAACAGCTTGCCCAGGGCATCCAACGAGACATCCACCTGCGACAACAGACGGATACGCGTCGCCTCATCCTGCACTTCCCTCAAGGCATCGACAAACAGGCCCAGGGCGTGCAGCGGCTGACGCAGGTCATGACTGGCGGACGCCAGAAAGCGTGACTTGGCTCGGTTTGCCTGCTCGGCAATGGCCTTCTGCTCACGCAGTTGCTCGACCAGTGCCAGATTTTCAAAGCGCAGCCGCAGGGACTGCACCAGAGAACGGTGCACGTTGCGGGCAAACATCAGATTCACGGCCATGAACACCAGGGTCAGGGTGGCGAGGATGTAACCCTGGTTGCCGATCCCGGCCAGACTCCAGCTCATGCCGATCAGCGCCGGCATCATGTAGGCGGCATAGGCGGGCAGATAGGCTGATAGCGACGGCATGGAGCCCGCCGCCATGCCGAGGATGATCATCACCAGGCTGATGAGATAAAAGGGATTGCCGGGCACCATGAAAAGAAAGGCCGCACTTCCCCACAGGCAACCCGAAATACCCGATGTCAGGGCAAAGATCCAGCCCCAGCGGTGCGCCTCGTGGTCGCTGAGTTCGACCCGGTCGAAACGTACCGACAACCACCAGCGGAGCAGGCTGAGTCCGTACTGTATCCCCACCCACGACACCAGCACCCATGTCTCCACCACGTTCCAGAAGATGATGGCCATGCCCGTGGCAACGAACACCACGGCGATCAGCACAAAGGGCAACTGGGCCCGCAGCAGGAGGATCTTTTCCCGGTGTATGCGCGTTGCCAGTCCGGATGACAAGTTATCCGCTTGTTCGGCCAAGGCGAGTCTCCAGATCGATGATGTGAGGAGTGTACACGGCTGCCTGCCGGTGCCGAACTAGACCTTTGGCTAATACCCGGGGCGGATTCCCGTTGATACCCTCCTGTGCTGAGAGAATACAACAACAGAGATAGAGGATATCCCCATGCACATTCGACCCAAGGGCACCCTGCCCCCCGGACTCTGGCTAGCGGCAGTATTGCTGCTCACCTTCCTGCTCAGCGCCTGTGATAATGGCTCTACCACACCCGAAACCTTGCTCGATGCTCCGGACGGCCTGCAGGAAGAAGTCCTCACTACGGCGGCGCTGATTGACGGCTACGTCCTGGAGGACAGCCGTAAGATCGATGATGCCACCATGGAATATACCTACCGCGCCAGCCTGAACAATGACGACTTTCCCGCCAGCCAGGTCACCGCCCGCATCGCCGAAACTCCGGACGGCATCACCCTCATCGACGGCACCCTGAGCTTCGACAATGTCACCGCCAACGGCCGCAAGGACAGCAGCAAGACTTTTGTCCTGCGCCGCGATCTCAGCCAGCCCTTCCGCGTCGAAGACCTGGTGTGGGCCATCGAGGCCCAGCGCGAGGCCAGCCTCAGCTTCGACGCCGGGCAACACGAACTGCGCATGGGCATCGGCGAAACCCGTGATATCAGCTACCAGTTGCTGGCCTTCAATCCCGACGGCGTCTCCCGTGACCTGAACCTGCGCGAGAACAGCGACCGTGGTCTGCGCCTGGGCAGCAACAACAGCGGCACCATACGCCTCGCCTCCGGCAGCAACAGCTACCGTCTCAGCCAGACGGTAACCGCCCTTGAAACCGGACGCTTTGAGCTGACCCTCGCCGCCAACCTGTCCAGCGCCGGCCTCGAACAAAGCGTACGTATCAGTGTCATCGTCAAGGCCGACAGTGATGGCGACGGTGTGCCCGACGAACTCGACCTGTGCCCCAACAGTACAGCAGGCGATACCGTCAACAACGCCGGCTGCGCCCCGGTCGACGTGGTCGATAGCAGCGCCTTCCGCGACCTGCAAGTGGGCCAGATCACCTTCCGTGTGCGCGAGGATAATCTCGAAGAGCAATACAGCAATGGCACCCTCACTAGCCTGCAGGCCAGCGGCTCGCTGCTGCTGCTCACTCCCCTGGGCGATATGGTATTGCAGGAGGCCGAGCTGGTGTTTGAATACGGCAGTTCGCCGCTGGCCGGCATCGAGCGCCTGCGCGGCACGGCACAGGTACCCTTCCCCGACATGGGCATCCTTGCTGATGCCGAGATCGGCACCCCGGTGATCGCCGACGTGGGCCTGGACTACGGCAGCAATCTGGCTGACCTCGAGGCCCCGCTGGTGGATGACCGTCAGTACCTGTTCTTCAAATTCAGCGCCGGCTTTGAGGCCAGCGTCGGCCCCATCGGCTTCAAGGCCCCCGGCGGCCAGTCCGTCACCTTCGTCCTCGACCCGCAGGATCCCTTCTTCTTTCTCACCGGTAGCCTGCCCGGCCTGTCCGAAATCGCCGGCGTGGAAGATCTCGGTATCGCCATGTCCCTGCAAGGCCTGATTCCCTTCACCCCGCAGACTACCTGGGGCATTGGTGACGACATCGGCAACTTCGATGCTAATTTGTACTTGCAGGGCGTCATTCCCTTCGCCCGCCTGCCGCTGAATCTGGACGGTTCACTGGTCGTCGATGTAGACGCCAACGACGATGGTAATACCCTGTTCAACAGCCTCGCACCAGATGTGGAATACGGCGGCAACGGTGAGCTCAACGTCGGCATCGACTTCCTCAAATTCTTCAGCTTCGGCTTTAACCTGGGCAGCGCCAGTCTCGGCATCAAGATCACCAGTGGTGAGCAGAATGCCTACTTCAGCGGCATGCTTGAGCCCGATACCAGCTTCCTGCCGCAGGAAGTGGTGCCCATCCGTCCCAGCACCACGGTCAACATGGCCGGTCTCATCAGCGATAACATCGCAAAGTCCTTCCTGCGCGCCGAGGGTGAGTTCCGTCTCGATGCCTCCAGTCTGGGACATTTGGTCGGCGTCAATCTCAACGACCTGAACACCACCAACGCGAAGTTCAGCGCTGACCGCAATGGCATACGCCTGACCGGCATCACCCGCACCAGTATCTACCCCGGCGTCGGCTTCGACAGCGATGTCCAGGTCGATGCCAACTTCACCGGTTCCCCCACCGACTGGGGCATCGGCATCCGTGGACAGATGGATATCGCCGGCACGCCCATCAGCGAGGGCCATCTGCAGGTCAGCACTGCAGGCCTGTCCATCAGCGGTGATTTCGTCACCCCGCTGTCCCGCATCGGCATGAGTGGCCAGATCGACGCCAGCGGCATCGAGATGCGCGGCAACACCGGCATCACCATTCCCATCAGCGTCGTGGAGACGGTGGTTGAATGGGTGGTGAATGGCGCCATTTGCGGCTACGACAAGGTGACGGACGCCGCCATCTGCGGTTTCGACACTGTCACCAGTGGCGCCATCTGCGGCTACAAAACCGTTACCAGCGCTGCCATCTGCGGAACCAAATGGGTGACCAGCATTCTTGAGTGCGGTTGGAGCGTCATCACCGGCCAGGGTGGCTGCAATGTCGCCAAGTCCTGCGACGTGCCCAATACCTGTTCGGTACCCGCAAGCTGCGATATCCCGCGCGGCTGTAACAAGAGCACCGACATCACCCTGCCGAAGGGTGAGTTCCGCGGCGACATCGCACTGCTCCTCGGCAATCAGGGCATTGGCGGCGATGTGACTGGCGACTACTGCCACAACGGCACCTGCACCACCCTCACCGGCGGGCGGGTCAAGGCTGGCAGCAGTGGTCTGGAAGCCTGCATCACCATCCCTGGCGGTATTGGCGAGGTGTGCGCACCGATCTGATCCGCAACAACCCGCAGACGGAAAAGCCGGCATCGTCCTTTGGTGCCGGCTTTTTTGTGCCTGAACCCGCCATGCGCCGCTCAGGCCGTCCACAACAGGTAAATTCCCACCCCCAGCAGCAGTGCGCCGGACAGCAGATGCAGCCCACGCCAATGCGGAGGTGTTGTGAACCAGTGTTGCCAGCGCTCCAGGCCGCGCCCCAGCAGCAGCAGGGGCAGGCCGGCGCCCAGTCCGTAGATGAACATCAGCACGCCGCCGTAAAGCAGGTCGCCCTGCAGGGCCACCAAGCCGAGAATGCCGAGCAGGATGGGCGTGGCGCAGGGGGCGATGGCCAGGGAGAACAGCAGTCCGGCGGCGAAGGCATGCGACAACCCCCGGTCAGCACCACTTCGCCATCCCGGCAGGCGCAGGTCCGGCAGCGGCAACAGGCCCAGCAGGTTCAACCCCATCAGCAGGGGCACGGCCGCCAGCAGCAAGCGAAAGCCGCTGCCGAACTGGCCGAACACCCAGCCCAGCGAGGCGGTCAGCAGGCCCATCAGGCTGGTGGCGGTGGCCATGCCCAGCACGAACCACAAGCTACCGCGGGTCGGGCCGCCAGCCACCTCCGTCCGTCCACCCAGAAAACCGAACACCGCCGGGTACATGGGCAGGCAACAGGGATTGAAGGCTGTGATCAGACCGCCGACGATCACCAGCGGCAGGGCCAGCAGGGAACCGCTGGAGAGGAACGGCGCCAGCCAGTCGGCGAAATTGTCCATGCTCGGCACTACGACTGGCCAAAGGCCGCCAGTGCATCTCGCAGCCTGCGCTGCACCGCCGGGCTTTCGCCCACCACCTGCCCCACCTTGCGCCCCTCGGTATTGATGAAGATCACGCTGGGCAGGAAGCGCACCTGGTAGCGCTCGATGAGGGGATTGCCGGCGGACCAGTCCATCTGCACCACCCGGATACGGTCGCCGTAGGCCTGCGCCGCCTCGTCAATCAGGTGGTGGATCGCCTGGCAGCTGGGGCTGTTGTCACCACGTATCAGCAGCACCGCCGGGCCTTCGATCATCGACGGTGTGGCTGACGATGATCCTGCCTGCTGCCAGAATTTGACGCCAAATAGCGCTGCCAGCAGTAACAGGGTGGACAGCCAGATCCATGCGGACACCCCGGGTTTAGTCATTTTCATCGTGGCACCTGCCTGCTTCGTTCGTTGTGCAGCATGTAGCCTGGGTTGAGCCTGCGAAACCCGGGAAAGACAAAGCGCATCTCCTCGCCGTGTATTCACAGGGAAAAAACAGATCCGACCTAGCGCTCATTTTGTTGTTTCTGTGCACAAGCGCCTCTTGACCACCCTCATCCGATTGATTCCGAATCAAGCCACATCCCGGATTTCGCGAGCTCAACCCAGGCTACTGTCCGGCGCTTCATCGGCCGATGCACAGCCACAACCGCTGTCCGCAGTCAGCGCACCGGCGGCACGATCCTGCACATAGGCCGTCCCCGTTGCCAGCGCCGCCTCGGCCCGCGCCAGTTCCCGGCCCAGATAGGCGGCATGGTCGAGACGGCTGATCAACCCGGCCTCGATGACGGTGGCATACAGGGCCGCCGGCGCGGTAGCCGAAAACACACGGTCCAGCACGCCCTGGTTGCTGTAGTGTTCCAGCACCAGGTGACCCCGGGCGCGGTCCGGGTAGACCACGAAATAACCCGCCGGGTCCAGACGCAGGCGCGAGGGCCCGTCGACCGCCTCGACCACCACCGGCGCTTCTTCCGCCGCACCGGCCGCCACCGGCCCCGGATCGCGCGCAGCGGTCTCGGCGATCAGCCCGCACAGGCTGTCCAGGTCCGTTTCGCCGATGTGATCCAGCGCCGTCACCTGGGTGCGGAAGGCCGCGACCTGCACCGTCGAAACGTTCTTCAGCAGCGGTCGCTTGCCGCGCGCGCCGACGATGCGGTCCTTTTCGTCCACGCCGTTGTCCAGCAGGCTCAGCAGCGACTGCCCCGGCAAGTGGCCGATGGCGCGCCGGGTGTCCTTGCCGCACACGATGAGAAAACGGATGTGGGGATTGGCCAGCACATTGCGCATTAGGTGCTCGATGCCGAGATTTTCCGTGCGCAGGCCGCCCGCGATGGCTAGGCCCTCGGGCCGCCGCCCGGCAAGCCCCTCGGCCAGCGTGTCCGAATTGAGGGTGCACACCGCTACCGGGGCCTGAAAGCACAGCATGCGGTAGTCGCCTGGCAACGGTGGCCAACCCGCGCGGACCGCCGGCTCCTCGGTGGCGCAGTGAGTCTGTTCGACCACGGCAGGATCGATCTCCGTAGCCAAGTTCATCGCCACCGCCGGCCAGCACGTCACGCAACCCAGGCAGTCGTAGCGCCTTTCCTCGAATAGTCGACGTGCCTCGTCGAGCAGCACGCCCAGTGGCGTGGTGATGGCCGCCGAGCCACGCAGCGCCGTTACGGTGTCGAGGAAACAACCGCAGCGCCAGCATTTTTTTGCCGCTAGGGTCTGGCGTAACTCGGCCGCCAGCGCCGTGAGGGTCTTTCCGTCCCGTTCCGCCGTTATGCGTGTATTCATCGACATTTCCGAAAGTGACGAAATGAATGGGTACGCAAACAGCGGCTTATTCGTCCCGCCCCCGCAGCATCGATAGGTCGCCCTCGATGGCCTTCAACAGCGCCGGTGTTTCCAGCCGGTAATAGACCATCTTGCCGTCGTTGCGCATGCCCAGCCAGCCCTGCTCGCGCAGCAGTTTTAGCTGGTGGGAGGTGGCGGCCATGCTCAGGGCGAGCACGTGGGCGATGTCGCAGACGCACAGCTCGCCCTCGGCCAGGGCAAGGAGGATGCGCAGGCGGTTGGCGTTGCCCAGCAGCTTGTAGAAACCGGCCAGCGCCGGTAGGCGCGCCTCCTTGGCCGCCAGCGCGGACTTAATGGTATCGACGCGGGCATGGTCGAAGCAGGGAATGTTGCAGATGTCCGCAGCTTGCGGCACAGGCCGGGTTATCGGCATGGGAGATCCTCAGTTCGTCAGTTTCGAAAATGATAGCCCGAAAATCCAGCCAAAGGCAAACGGCGATACACGCTCTACACGGCAGGCTGGAATGAATGCCCGTGCGGTGATGGTATTCACCTGGCAGCACGGTAGGGGTGAACGTGTTCCATGAACCCAACTTATCCATGGTGTAATAAATCATCAGGGGGTCAATGGGGTCAGGGAACAACACCCTTTGAGGTCACGTGATAAAGAGTGCCGGGGAATTCAATGCGTAGAGGTCTCGCCATGAATTTGAGACTGCGACCCTTCCCTCTTCTTCCCCGCTTTGCGGTGTCGCACATCCTGTGGCGCTCCGCGCCGTCTTATCCGCGGCAGAAGACTCAATAAGAGCATCGTTACCAGACTCCTCACCGGTTATATTTTTTTGCCGCATATTGAACTGAATAATAGATTACTGCCCCAATGGCTGCGCTATACAATAAAAACTGATGCAACTCACTAACTGAAATTAATCCAAGCAAGATATTTGACTCCGAGAACGGATATAGCGGCTCAATATCATTATGCATTATGCTGTCTAATGCCACATGGCTAAATGTACCAATAAATGCACTAACTACTGATACCGGCCAAGTAATTTTAACTGGACTCTGTTTATTAGAAATACCTATTATATTTAGCCCAATCTCTAATAAATACTTTCCGGTTAATGCAGAGAAAATGGCTAGCAACGTTGCTCCTACATACGTATGGGAAAATCCATGAAGATGTCCTTCACCTGTAATGAGCACGAATAATGGCTGAACATCCATTATGATTTGTGACCATCCAAACACCATCAAACTAAAGCTTCCTTGTAGCAAAGCCTTAATAAGAATTCCTGGCCCCATATGAAAGGGAGTAAATGGCATATATTTCCTTAGAGTATATCGCCACCCATCAGTGGCGCACATTTGTAGTTAAGTGGTTGATTGGATTGTTGAAGAGGGCAGGCTAGAGTTAGCGAGTGACCATGCGGGGCAAACATATTTTGTGAACCCCAACATGCGGGGCGATGCCCGACCTCCAAGGTGGCGTTGGGGTTCGTTCCTCACCCCAACCTACCGCGCTAACGCATCAAACCCTTTAGATTGCTATGTTTCATTGATGCATTTGTGCAATATTCAGATAAAAGCGAACGCACAACTATTTCATCACCTTTAGTTGTCTTCGGACCTAAAAGTACTTCCATTGCATTTATGGACTCATCATCTAAATCCAAATAAAAATCACTAAATGACAATGATCGTTGAATAAGGCCAGAATGAAGCTCTTGGCCAAGAGCTGCTCCAGGATCTTCAGACTCACGAAAATTAAATGGCCCAGGATAGATCATAATAATAAAGCGCCACTCAGACTGAAAGCGCCATTCTGGTCTTTTATATTTACCAAACTCCCCTAAGTCATAAGAAAAGCCCTCACCATGAGGTTCTGCTAAAATTGGGCAAAGCAACTTTTTATCGCCAGTATAAGTAACTTTTTTCAAAAATTGGGAAGAATTATAAATCGTAGGACTAACCAAGTATTGGTCAGTTATCATTCTTTTATATGGCAATGGGCTTTCTATATGATCCACAACATGGAGAAATCCATCTGTCTGTGGCTCTATAACAAACCTTTTAAACATTTCTGATGGAAGCTTGATTCGTATGCCTGCCATATTTGGCGTATACATCGACCACAACGGAATATTTTCCTCCGCTGACTCAGACCAGCAACTCACAAAAAAAAGCCTGCCTAAATTTTCTAAGTCTGCCGACTCCGCTTCCTGCAGATCATCAACCTTATCCAGCCTATTAAACCTTATCTTCTTGCTACTGAGGATTAAGGCCAAGGTTTGAATGGATGTGTAATGGTAGAGGTAGTCTGGGCACATTTAGAATGACTCCTACCCGGATAAAAAAACGGCGCACCAAATTAGACGTGCCGTCTCTATAGGCTTACCCCGCCCTCACCCACACTTACTATCCCCACAATTCAAACAAGTCATGCACCCATCCATCTTGATCACCGCCTTGGTGCTGCACTTGCCACAAAGCTGCGCCC
>CAZTPE010000060.1:0-10858 GCA_964614545.1 uncultured Ectothiorhodospiraceae bacterium | reverse complement strand
AAGTCCATCTGCTCATCGGTGGCGCCGAGGCGGTCGAACAGGTCGAAGGTCTGATCCACGGCCCAGTCGGGACGCGCGCCGTTGCGGTCGATCTTGTTCACCACCACGATGGGGTTGAGGCCCTGCGCGAGCGCCTTTTCGGTGACGAAACGGGTCTGCGGCATGGGGCCTTCGGCGGCGTCCACCAGCAGCAGCACCGAATCCACCATCGACATCACACGCTCCACCTCGCCGCCAAAGTCGGCGTGTCCGGGGGTATCGACGATGTTGATGTGGTAGTCGTTCCATTCGATGGCCGTGTTCTTGGCCAGGATGGTAATGCCGCGCTCCTTCTCGATATCGTTGGAATCCATCACCCGCTCCTCGGCATCGCCGCGGCCCGTTAGGGTACCGGACTGCTGCAGGAGTTTATCGACGAGGGTGGTCTTGCCATGGTCGACGTGGGCGATGATGGCGATATTGCGGAGTTTCTGTCTCACAGGATGCTGCTCTGGAATGATTAGGGCCGCGCATTATACAGCAAAACCGTAGAGAAAGGGCTGGAACCATTATTCCCCCTCGGCCCGAAAATGACGGCCATCTCAGTCACCCTTTGCCGTCGCTTCCGTGTCGATAACCGTGTGGGCCTCGCCATAGGCGATGCCGTTGCCGTGATGCCGGATCCGCTGCAGCAAACCACCAAAGCTGCCGGCCGGAGCAAGCAGGACATCGATCTCGGCCAGCGGGAAGGGCGTGCCGGCGGCGAAGACCCACACCGCTTCCTGGCCGAAAGGGGGCGTCACCGTCAGGCGCAGTCCGGCCTGCCTGTCCGGGAAAGGCAGAAAGGCGCCTGCCGTCATGTGCTGATCCGTCGTGCCCGGCAGCGGGAGGAGTCGGGTCGGCCGGCCTGCCGCATCCCGATAAATCAGTAGCACATAGGCATCCCGATCCAGGCTGAGCAGCAGGGATATTTCATCGCCCTCGCGGAATTTTTGGGCATCGCCCAGATGGGTTGTGATAGCAATGTTGATAGGTGAAGCAGGGAGGGAAACAGGAAGTGTAGGTGGTTGAGCCGCTGCACTGCACTGCCACAGCAACACGACCAGCCACAGGCCTGCGGCATATCTTCTGCCCCTGTTTGTCTCGCTCACCCGTTCCACCCCTCTGCCCGGAGCGGATTACTTTACCACGGAGGAATAGCTGCGATGAGACCCCGCGGCTAGCAGGCCCCTGAAGACACGGATCCAGGGGCTGTTAGAGACTACCGCTAATACCCACCCTCAATGCACCCAGTGTGTGAGTCTGATCAGTACCATCATCGTAATCGTTGGTCTGTGACTGGGCCTGAAGACCGAGAGAGAAGCTGACGTGAGGACTGGCGCGATAGAGAAATCCCACATTCAGGGCACCGCGGCCGGCGCTACCCACCTTCTCGCCCTCGGCCTTGATGGTCATGGGCACGATGCCGACGTTGCCAAACAGGGTCCAGGCAGCCGAAAGAGGGAGGTGACCATTGACGCCCAGACCGAGGCCCAAATAGTTCACCGTGTAGCCATCGCTGACCCATTCATTGCCGACACTCTTAAGGTCGAGGAACACGCCAACACGTCGCCAGAACTGATAACCCACCACCAGATCCACTTCGCTGCGTTTGATGGTGATGGGTTCACTACCGGTGGGCAGAGGCTGGGTGGGACGGGTGGGCGCCACGGTATCGAAGTCGAATTCGCCGCCCAGCAGCGTCAGGCCAGCGAACCAGCGCTGATGACGGAACTGCCCCGTCAGACCCAGCAGGGTGGAGTTGGCCTCAAAGCTCTTGCCCCCAGCGGGGTTGTCGCCGCCCCATGTGGCGAAATCCAGTTTGGCGCCGAGGGTGTACTGACTGCCTGATTGGGCCCAGGCCAGCGGCGTTGCGAACAGGCACAGGCCTGTGATGAGATAGCGGCAGGACCGGGATAGTGAATTCATATCGTTCACAGGGTCGGCATGGGCAACGGTGCCGCTGCCGGGCTGGCCAATGGCGTCTCCGGGGTGGGCGTTGTGGTTGCCTTCGGACTGGCGGGCAGGGCCTGCTGCACCCGCACCCTGACCCGCTCAGGCGCCACACCGCTGACCCTGATATCGACAAAGATGAATTCACCCAGCTCGTCACCCGCACCCTGCAGGACACCGCTCTCCGGCACCTGCTGGACATTGTTGGCAACCGCCTTTTCCACATTCTGTGACAGCTCGCTCACGGTCAGCAGCGGACGGTCGTTATATTTGAGTTCGCTGAGCAAGAAATGCGTGAAGGGCGAGTGCCCCGAGGCCTTGTAGTCATCATCCACGTATTCGATACCACCGGCGGCCATGATCTGCACGCTCTTCTTCTGTGCAACCTTCTGGTAGTAGCGATCGCTGTCGATTGCAGGCGGCAGGCTACGGGTGCCGCTGCGCAACAGACTACCGCTGAAGCAGGAGTCGGCGATCAGCAGGGTGTGGCGGCCGCGGGCGGCGATGGTGTTCAGTTCATCGCGGATGGTGGAGTTGCGCAGAAAAGTGGTCGGATCCGTGCCCGCCGCATCCACCGGCACCCAGTAGCCACGGCGGGTGTCCGGGTCGAGGAAGCCGTGACCGGCGTAATAGACCAGGATGTTGTCGTTGGGCAGTACCTCGCGGCTAAGTTCGTTGAGGGCGATGAGGGTTTCCCGCCGGGTGGCATTTTCCAGCAACACCACATCGTCGAAGCCATAACGGTTTTTGAGCATATCGGCCATGGCACGCGCGCCGGCCACGGCGGTACGTAGGTCGGGCCAGCGTCCTTCAGGATCACGGTAGTCGTCATTGCCCACCACCAGCGCCCGGTAACGCCCGGCGGTGAAGGGCAGTTGCGGGGCCTTCGGTGCCGCCGTGAGGCTGATGCCGCGGCTGCCGGCCACGGCGCTGCCGATGCCAGCAGACAGCACGGCCAATATCAGCAGGCCAACCTGCCAGTATTGGCGTCGCGAGGATTTGTTGCAGTTCCACTTCATAGCGTTGCCTCAAGGGGGCTTGCCCAAATGCCATTAGTAACGACGGTTTTGTAGGTTGGCGGTGAGCCTGCGAACCCCAACATTGCGGGTTTCGTTGGGGTTCGCAGGCTCACCACCAACCTACAATAAACAGGAAATCAGGCTTAGTTAGTACCATTCGGGCAATACCCCGATGTTGCTGTGTTATCGGTCAATCGCCACCACCAGACCACCGCTGGCGTGAAATGTCATGTCGTCGCTCGTCTGTCCGGACAGTGTCCACTGATAGCGGCGTGCCGGTTCCAGCACCAGCGTAGGAAAATGCGCACGTGGCTGCCGGGTGTCGATCTCGGCCACGGGCCGGATGCCCTCTGCCGCCACCAGCGAGAGGCTCAAATGATATCCCTTGGCCATCTCGACAGGCGGCCAGTCAAGGGTCAGCCCGCTCGCTGCTGCATAGTGTGCACGCAGACCGGCAAAAGGCAACGCCCGACCCTGGGCGGCATGGAAAAAACCCATCCCCGGTAACTCATCCGCGGCCGGTCGCAGGACCACATGCGGCTGATCCTGATAGCTGACCACCAGCGGCGCCGGCGGAGGGGTCAGCGAGGGGATAACCAGCAGCGCGACGGCAAAGGCCGCCGTCGCGGTAACCGGCACTGACAGCCAGGCCGGGGGGCGCCAGGCCAGCAGACGCTGCCAGGGTGTGGGTCGCAACGTCTCGGTGGGTGTAGGGCCGGGCGGTGGCGCCTCGAGGTGGGCGCGCATGGCCTCGGCATGGGAGGCGTAGTGCAAGGCAGCCTTGAGGGTCGCATCATCCTCGGCCAATTGCGCCGCCAGCTCACGCTGACGCTGTGGGGGCAGCCTGCCGTCCACGAAGTCCGCCACGGTTGCCTCTGACAGGGAGGATGGTGTTGTCGGCAGTAGCGCGGCGGCCAGGTTCGCGCTGAGATTGCCCAGATAATCGACCTGTTGCCGGCACTGGCTGCAGACACCGAGATGATGCCGCAGGGCGCTGTGTTCCTCGGCGGCCGGGGCCTCCACATAGGCGGCGAGTTGTTCCAGGCTGGGGTGTGCGTCGCTCATATCATTGACTGCCTTTGCTGCTCGGTGCTTGTGTATGGAAGAGACGGGCACACGGAGGAAATTTGAAATTCATCGCCGCCTTCATGCTTCCTCCAGACCACTGAGGCGGGCGAGCCGCGCCACCGCCTTGCGCCGGAAATAATAGAGCTGCTGGCGATCCGTCTGCGCCGCGGGCACCCGCTTGCTGAGAGGAATGTCCAGCTGACGCAAGGCGGCGAGCACGTCCTCCGCTGCCTGCTCCTCAATGAGCATGGCCTCCAGCACGAACTGTTCGACAGCGGTCAATTGCCCCCAGGCCTGATGCAGGCGGGCCTGGGCATCAAGCTCGTCGGGGGCCAGATCCTCCCACGGCAGGTCCGCCTGATGGGTGTCGCCTGCCATTTCCCCGTCACTGGCACCGAGGCTGCTCAGCGAGACCTCGCGAGGCGGATCCAGCAGATGCAGCCGGTGGCGCCGAGTCAGTTCCACCACGATGTGCTGCACCAGTACATCCACCTCATCTTCGGAGCGACCCAGGCGCTGGGCGATGAGGGCGCTGTTCTCGCCCTGGCGCAGACGGTGGAAGATCAGCGCCGCGTCGGGTGCCAGATCCTGAATATAGGTGGGAACGTGAGCGCGGCGGCCCAGTCGCCAGTCCTTCCAGCGCTCGTAGAAAGACAGCGAATTGGCGATCTGAAACTGGTAGGCACCGAGGCTCGCGCCATCGCGGCCCTCGAAGCGCCGCAGGCGCTCCGGCCGGGTGAGTTCATCCAGCATCCAGCCGTAGCTGGCATTGCCCCATTCGCATAACGGCAAATTGCGGCCCTGAGAGAAAGACGCACTGGGCAGGGTACATTGAAAACGGTAATGATTATCGTGACAGAAACGCGGACAAAAACGCTCGGTCTGGTAACGAATCATGGGCTGGGCAATTTCGCCGACCCGTCGCTGTGCGGCACGATCACCGTTGGCGGCGTGCTGGGCCAGCTCCCGGTCTTGGGCGGGGTCAGTGATCTGCGGCTGGCTCTGCGGTTGATGTTTCATATACTCATGAAAAAAAGAGGCTGTAAAACTGACGATATAAAAGAAGCGCCTACGAAAAAACGCCCGGCGCGGGCGTGTCCCAAAAGGCTAATCGGTTACGGCGGCGCAGCCCTTGAGTCGCTCAGCCATCCGGATGATAGAGAAACCAGCCGCTGATGCGATTGTTTTCCAGCCGGATCGCCAACCCCAGGGCATCGTAGGCCAGATAGGCGCCGCTCACCAGCTCGACGCGCCGGCTCGGCGGCCCCAACACCTTGAGTGGCCGGTCGGCGTCATCGCCCAACGCCAACCCGTCACCGAGCAGGGCCTGCCCGCCGCTTTGCCAGGCATTCACCAGCCGGCCATCGGCGTCCACCACCCAGCGCGCACCATTGGCGAAGCGGTAGATACTGAGGGCCTCGCCCTCGAGCCAGAAGGCGTTGCTGCTGACCGAGGCCTGCACCCGATCACCCAGCCGCGCACCCTGGATGCTTGGCGCCCAGGCCGGCGGCCTGCTGGCTAGCGTGCCGGGGCGCAGTTGCTCCACCACCAGCCGGAACAACAGGGCCTGCCCGTCGCGCTGGGCCAGGTGTGCTGCGCGCTGCCAGAGTTCATCCCTGTGCGAATTATCACCACGGGCCTGCGCCAGGGCGGCAGCATTATGGAAGGCGGTATAAATCAACAAATCGGCGGGCCACGGGCCACCACTGGGGGGCGAGGCCTCCAGACTCGTGAGCAATTGTTGGAAGCCCCTGGCGGCGCCGGCCAGATCGCCACCCCGGGCCTGAGTCATGGCCAACAGTAACCGGGTGGGCGCGTCACTGCCGAAGCGGGGGATATATTTGCCCTCCAGCACACCGCGTACCATGGGGGCGTTATCGGCCAGCAGATAGGCGAGGCCCAACAACAGATAGCTACCCCGGTGCTGCGGTTCGAGGCGCACCGCGCGCTCGAAGGATTGGGCCGCGCGCTCGGCGTATTGGCGCAGGCGCTTTCGCTCTTCGGCATTACCCCGTACCCGGCCGCGAGGTTGCAGCGGTGTGGCCTCGGGGTGCAGCTCCAACAACAGGGGAAAGAAAAAACGCGGGCCGGACAGAACACCGGCATCGCTGAGCCTGTCGCGGATATCGAGGGCCTCGGCCAGATAGGTGAGGCCGATGTTGACGTGCACGGCGCGGCTGGGGAATTCCCGCCCGTAGGCACTGAAGTCACGCCGCGCCGCCTGCCAGTGACCCGCGGCAAAGGCCTGTACCCCGAGCTGGAACAGGGTGGCCTGGGTGGCAACAGCCTCCAGCTGGGCGCGGCTGCGGGCGGCCCGGGTGCGGGCCTGAGCGCAGGCACCAGCCCCCTGCCAGGCAGGATCCTGGCGCCCGCAGGGGGCCGACCAGACACTCTCCACCCAGCGGGTAAAGAAGTCCCCGCCGTCCACCACCACGAAGGGGTCGTAACCCACCGAGGCCATCAGGACGAGTCCGTCGTGGTCGGCCTGGGCCTCGCGGCGTTCGAGGTCGGGCAGGGCCTGATCTGACATATCGAGACCGCGCAACAGGGCCTGTTGCTGTTGCGGATTCTGGCTACCCACCAAACGGAAGAACTTGTGATGCCACAGATCGTCAGCGCGCTGGTGAACCAGCTCGTGGGCGAGGACGAAGGCCAACAGGTGGTCGGCCCGCCCACTGTCGAGGGCGAGGGTGGTATCGATGGCGGCGCGGCTGAGCAGGATGTTGCCGTCGGCAAGGGAGGCCGCCCAGGGGCCTCGACTGGATTTCACCACGTACAGGCTGGGCTCGACCCGGGTACCATCCCAGGCCCGCAGCAGAGTGTCGAACACGCGCTGGGCACGGGCCACGGCGGGGTCATCATCGGCACTGATGACGAAGGGTTTCCAGTAGCCAAGGCCCTGCACCGCCGGCTGTGCCCAGACTGGGCCGCAGACCCACAGACCAAGTAGCAGCCACGGCAGCCAACGACGTCTGGCCATCGATGTTGCCGCAAGCAGCGTAGCCGCAGATGCCATCTGCCCCTGTCTCCGTCCTGTTCCTGTCCCGTCCATGCTTTTCAGTAGACACGGATAGCGGATTGATTTGAAGTTTTTTCGGCGGCAAAGATTTTTTCAAATTCCCGTGCTACCGCCGTCTCCTCAAACATAACCCCAGCTCGCAGGGCAGGTGGAAAATTGAACAGAACAGGAGAAACCACAATGTATGGCAAGCCTCTTACTACCGTATTCAAACCGGATCGCTGGCGGACGTTGCTAGCAATAGCGATGCTGAGCGCCCTGCTCGCCATGACCGGTTGTTCCAACTCCAGCGATACCACGGTGACGGATTCACCCACGAAACTACTGGATCTCAGTCTGCCGGACAGCCTGACCGGCGGCACTTCCACGGTGGCGGTCCGCAACGCCATTCCCCGCGCCGCCGGCATCACCAAGACGGCCTCCACCGATGAACCCTGCTTCTACCACGGCGTGGAAGACGATGACGTGTTCCGTAACGGCTACCGCATGACCCAGTTCATGGTCTCGGCAGTGGCCACCTGGACCTGTCTGACGGATACCATCATCGACCTGTCCAAATCCCTGCCCCATGATGGTCTGATCCAGGAGGCGGAAAACGATACCAGCGCCACGGATTACGAGGCCGACGAGCCCACCCACTACAGCGTGAGCGATGACTCGGACACCCAGACCACGGTGCGTGTGTACTACGGTTATGACCGCAGCAACCCACCCACCAGCGGTGACAAGCCGGGCCTGTTCATCTCTTGGAACGAGACGGCCGAGGACAACATCACGGGGCGCCTGACCATCGATGCCAGCAGTATCGATCCGGATAATCGTGACCCCGAAGACCCCGTCAACATGCGCATCGACTTCACCTACACCGACACCGCCAAACTCGCTGACATGTTCCTGCGCTTCGATACCGGCAATGCCTGGGCCGACGGCCTGCGCATCGAGGTCAGCAAGGATCTTACCGCCAGCCCGCTGGAACAGGTGTTCACCGCCCGCGGCCTGATGGACATGAAGGCGCAGTTTGCGCCGGTGGCCGGCATTACCGAGCTGCCGCAACTGCGCATGTACACCGTCGCCGACCGCCTGGGTGAGGGCGCCGCGGTGGCCGAGTTCGTGGACATGTCCCTGCCACTGGAGATCGACGCCAGCACCGGCGACCACCTGGGCAACTACCTCTTCGACAAGACCGACATCTACTTCTTCGATGCCGATCAGCGCGCTGCCGAGCCCTGGGACTGGATCGACAAGACCATCACGGATTCCCAGTACCGCGGCGGTCGCAATCTGGTGACCGTGACCGAGGCCGACATCATCAGTTTCCTCGGCCTGAGCCCCAGCTATTTTTCCGGCACCGAGTGCGCCAACGTGGGCGATGACTGTACGGAAATGCTCAATGCGATCTTCGCCGATGGTTTCGCCGGCCAGGAACAGAATCAGGGCTCAAACCCCATGGACTGGCGCAGCACCGCCATCACCAGCCCGGCCTATCTGGACAGCGTGTACCCCAACGGCTCAGACTGGGTCGGCGCCTTCGATCCGGTATTCACCCCCTGAGGCCAACCCGGCCCGCACTCAACAGCCGCCCCCTCACCGGGGCGGTTTTTTTTGCCCTCGGCCTGACCGTCTTGCGGATGGTTTTTCGTCTTGCGTCCGTATCCATTTATTAGCTACAGGCCCAGGTTTCAGCGTAATCCCGGCGGCACGCATTGAAACCGGTGGCGACTGTCTCCATAACAAACTAGTGTAGTGTCCTGAATATAATGCATATTCAGGACACGACACTAGAGGGTGAAAAAGCAAAATCAACCAACCCAGTAGCGAGGAAGTATCCATGACCACTGATGAACAGTTAGTCGAACGCAATATTCTGCACTACGAGGCCCGCCTGAAACATGTCGATGAACTCTTCGAGAAGGCCCACAAGGCAGCGGCGCCCGAGGCCAGCGAGGAACTGGCCAAACTAAAGAAGGAACGCGGAAAGCTGGCCGACGATCTGGAGAAACTCAAACAGAAATCACTGGAGGAATGGGCCAAGGAAGGTGGTCCCATGGTGATCTGGGATCTGCTCGCCGAACGCGTGGAAAAACTCGTCGAACGCCTGGAGAAATAGTTGTGGGTCACAAGACAGCAGGCTGCCCAGTCTCCGCAAGCCCAACCCGCGGACAAAAAATACCGGCCAGACACGGCCGGCATTTCCCTTCAAGCGCACCCGCTCACAGCGCTTTCAGCGTCAACTCCTCACGACTGGCCTTCACAAAGCCATACTTGGCATAGATATTCTGCGCATCCTCACCGGCCAGATAGGCCAGGAAGCGATCGGCATTCTGCAGATTGCGCCCCGTACTCAGCTTGCCGATGACATAGCCGACCTTGTGTTGCTTGTTGTAGGGCGCGGGAATAGCCACGCCCTCGATGGCGCGACCCTCGCTCTCTGCATACGCCACCTCGGTGGTCCAGACGATACCCACATCGGCCTCACCATTTTCGATCCGGTGCGGCGTCTCACGATGATGGCGTGAGGTGAACCAGGTCTTGCCCGGCACCGCCCAACAGCTCTTGCATTTCTGGCCATTGGTCACCTTGTCACTCAGCCCCAGGTCAGCCAGCATCTCCGAGCCATAGAACTTGAAGATGCCCTCGGTAAGGGGGTTGGGGTGCGACTGCACCAAGTCGTCACGCGCCAGATCCTGAGGCCCTTTGATGTCCTTGGGGTTACCCTTGGCCACCATCAGCTCCAGCTTGTTGTGGGTATAGATCATGTATTCCTGCATCTTGTTTTTCTCTGCCAGTTTTTTCAGATGCTTAAGGTTGACGCTGGCGAACAGGTCGGGATTGGGGCTGGTCTTCCGGCCGTTGATCTCACCTTGTCTGAGGATCTGCTTTTTGAGGATCTGTCCCGGCGGGATGGTCTCCACATAGACGCTCTTGATGTCCGGATGCCTGGCCTGAAAATCCTGGATCAACTCCTCCATTACCATGAACTGGTTGCCGGCCAGATACATCACCAGCTCGGCATTGTATGAGTCCTCGATATTGCCGTATTCGATCTTGCCGTCCACGTGGAAGGTTCGGTAATCATGCCCCTGTCCGGCATCCGTTCCCGCCGCCAGCACGGAGGCCGCGCAAAGTGTGGGGGCCAGAACCAGCGTCAGCGCCACGGCGAGCCATTTTTTCGTGATATCCATCGCCTACTCTCCTCAAGCTGTTTTATCTTCAGCTGGCCACGGGGGTGCTTCTACGGCGCCCTGGACTCTCACCCCCTTGCACAGGGGGGCCAGCCGTGGCCTGCCATCAACAAGTAGGACTTGCCGGGCCGGCAGAATATTCCATTTGCACACCCTTCAGTCCCCGGCAGGGCTGCCGACACTGTGTCTTGTACCGCAGAATAAAGATGCCCGGGATGCAACAGATGAATGACAATCCACAACAATTTCAGCCGTCACCCGCCGACCGCCCTGATCTGGACTGGAGCCAAGTGCGTGAAACGGTGATGATGCTCAATCTCGCCGTGGCGCAGATCAGCAACGCCATGCAGGATGGTGACGAGTCCGTAAAGACTCTCACTGAGTCCTTTACCACCATGATGGACAATATCGGCGCCATACAATCCATCGCCAATACCCTGCCCGCGGAATCCAACCAGCAGGACAGCATCACGCAGAATTGCGACGCCATCTCCAGCCAGATGCAGACAGCCATCGTCGCATTTCAGTTTTATGACAAACTCAACCAGCGCCTCGGCCATCTCACCGACAGTCTGGCCTCGCTGGGCGGTCTGGTGGGT
>CAZTPE010000059.1:0-10869 GCA_964614545.1 uncultured Ectothiorhodospiraceae bacterium | reverse complement strand
TTGGCAACTGAAAAATTCTCGGGTCATTTCTGCGACTGATCCAGACTGGAACCTGCATCCGGTTGTTTTGAATCCGGGCCCTCAGTTATGTCTGTCGACGAATCTGCCGCTGTATCTATGGTATTCTGCACATCTTCCCTGTCTTTCTTGAGCTTATTGTTCCGTGATCCAATCAATGTGAAGGCAACGGCAGCGAACAGTATGATACCAAGCCACTCAACCAATATCAGGGGACCGTTTATCTGGTGGTCAGCGGGAATATTTAATATAAAATGATACTCTCCCCTTAACCCTTCTTCATGAAAAGTAAACGTCGGCAGGAATAGAAATATCAACACGGTTGCAGCCGCAACCATCACCCATACAATCTTATTTTCTTTCATCTTTTCTTTCATCTTTTCTTTCATCTTTTCTTTCATCAAAGTACCATTTTACTCTATAACTATTTCTCATGGGGGAATTATCTCGCGATTGAGTCCCATTTGCGGATGATATAACCACCTCCCAGATTGATAGCATAAATACACCTACAGAAACAAGATCCCCCGCCACTTCTCCTGGCAAGAAAGTCCAGATTTGGTGAATGTATCAGCATATTGATATAGATCAATGTGCGATTTGGTGAATGGATTATACAAGAGGCACACCTACTCAAGGAGATGAAGAGGACGGCAATGGAAAAGATTAGCGGCACCTTTTCATCAGACCATGTACGTTGTGACGAGCTATTCTTTCGTAGTGAGGAGCATGTTCAGCGGCATGAATGGTGGCGGGCGAAAGAGACGTTAACAAGGTTCATTGACGAGATGAATGGACACTTCCTCAAAGAAGAAAATATACTGTTCCCCGCGCTCGAAAAACACACCGCAAATGCGGCTGGCCCTACACAGGTCATGCGCCTGGAACACGACGATATGCGGCAACTCATGAAAAACATGCAGGATGATATCGAAACGCAGGACGCTGATCATTTTCTCGGCTCATCCGAAACCCTGCTGATCATGATGCGACAGCACAATACCAAGGAAGAGAACATCCTCTATCCAATGGCGGATAACGTACTGGCAGATGACCAGGAGGAAATACTGGCGCGCATTCAAGAACATGAAGAGAAAGGAGGCATGTCCAGATGGAACAAGAAAGAGTGCTGAATGTTAGCGAACTCGAACCTCCGGGTCCCATGGAGAAAGTTCTGGAGGCGGTTGAAACACTGATACCCGGCCACTACCTGCGTATATTGCATAACCGGGAACCATTCCCTCTATATACGCTCCTGGAGGATTATGGATATAAACACTGCATCCGTGAAGGTAAAAAGACCCTCTTTGAAATATTCGTTTGGCGCAAGGATGACCATGCCGCAAAGGGCGCAGTTGATACCGCAATGGCATTACACGACAGTTAGAGGTCTGTCGGGTTTAGGAATAATCTACTTGCGCTGATGGGAGAGCGAGCCAATATCCCCCCGATTCTTCGTTAAATAGAACCACTATTTACCTACATGGATGCAGATACCAAAAAGAGGCACTTTTAGGCGGGGGATGATAACAGGACGTGGTGGCTTCGCCTCAATATCAGAAAAATATTGGCTCGCTTTTCCACTACACTCACTACGATTACCTAAAGCCGGCAGACTCCTGGCCCCCGTGATGCCGCCACCGCCGCGCAGACTGTGCGGAGAGACTTAATCCCGTCACCGAGAAGGAGGTTGTCGGTCCGGCCTGCGGTATCTGCTTTGTTGTAAATTATTCGATCCGTTTCACTGGATCACAGTAACCGCTCACTGGAGAAAGTTCTGATTAATTCTGGCTGGGCGGTACGAGCTGCAAAATCAACAACCGAAGCAGGGACTCTGGGCAAGGCCAAGCGACACTGGGGTTGATCACTTTGGGGTATGGAAGCCTCCCTAAAGACAACCGCCGCCCAATAACAATACAAACAAAAACAACCAGGATGACTACGCGATCCGGACTCTCCCTGACCCAGGCCCCGCCACTTTCCGTGCCTTTGCGCTTTTTTCTCACCGCGCCATTGTTCGGCATCCTGGCGGCGGTGGTCTTCATTGGATCTGGACCAGACACCCTATTGAGCCGCTGGACAGCGGCGACACTGGCGGCAACGCATCTCATGACTCTGGGTTATGCCTCCCTGGTCATGGTTGGCGCAATATCACAAATGCTCCCGGTTCTGGTAGGCGCCCCCATGCCACGACCGCTCCTGGTCAGCACCATTATCCATATTCTGTTGACCCTGGGAACACTCATACTGGCCGGCGGCCTGTTACTGGACAATAACGAAGCAATACAGCTTGCCATGTTTTTGCTGGGCTCTGGTTTTTTGTTTTTCATCGCCGTTAGTATCTTTTGCCTGGCACGGGCAAAGGCACACAATTCAACCGTCAGCGGTATATGGCTGGCCGTCGGTTCACTATTGGTTGCCGTTGCTCTTGGTCTTAGACTCGCTGCCGAGCACATCTGGTCTTTCGACATCGCCCTGTCAAAGTCATGGACTGACGTCCATTTGGCGTGGGGCCTCGTAGGATGGATGGGTATTCTGGTTATCGGCGTTGCCTATGAGGTTGTGCCCATGTTTCAAATGACACCTCGTTATCCGCAATGGATGCAGCGCTGGCTGACGAAGCTGATACTGGCAGGATTGGTGCTGTGGGCCTGCCTATCTCTGGTACCCATTGTCAACCCCGCAACACAGACCTTGCTGACGAGCGCCCTGTCATCAGCACTCGCCGCCAGCCTCACCCTGTTTGCCGGCACAACCCTTTACCTGCAAAGGCGCCGACGGAGACGTCTTAAAGACGTAACGTTACAGTTTTGGCACCTTGCCATGTACAGCCTTCTGGCATGCGCCCTCCTCTGGATGGCCGGCCAACTTTGGCCGCCACTGGCGAACTGGCAAAAGTTTGGATATCTGCTCGGTACCCTGTTTATCGCCGGCTTTGTGGTATCAGTGATCAATGGCATGCTTTACAAGATCGTTCCCTTCCTCGTCTGGCTGCACTTGCAGAGTCAAAACAGCGCTCGAATCAAACTGCCCAACATGAAGGAAATCATCTTGGACCGGTGGGCCCACCGGCAATTTTATCTGCATGGATTATCACTGCTTTTGTTCCTCTGCGCAGTGATTAAACCAATATGGTTTCTGTATCCACTGGCAATATTATTCGCTTTTTCGTCCTTGTTGTTGTTTTTAAACATTTACTCAGCTTTGAGAGTGTACAAAAAGGTCAGGGTACATCAGGAAAACTGCGGATGAATGCACGAACAATAGAAGTCATATTCGCTTGATTTACATCAAGGTATACAGGCTTGAATCTTTCATACTCGGCACGGTACAACGCAGGAAAGGACTGTTGTAGTGCGATGAAGTTGTTATGGAGAGGATTAAAGAGAGTCTATGACTTTCTTTCACTTGCAAGCATTTCTTGTATGGGAACGACCTAATTACAGGTTACAGGAGGAGCGATAAAATGAGAATTGGTAAACTAATATTCACTGGCGCTGCATTGACCCTGGCGTCGCAACTGTCTGTAGGGACGGCTTTTGCCGGCGCTCCGAAAATGAGCGATGCAGACTTTGCCCTAGGTACAAAACTGTACTTTGAACGCTGCGCCGGTTGTCACGGCGTACTGCGTAAGGGCGCGACCGGTAAACCGCTGACCACGGACATTACCCTGAAGAGTGGCACCGAATCGCTGGAGGCGATGATTACCTATGGCACCGAGGGCGGTATGCCCGGCTGGGAAAAGGATCTGGGTGCCAAAAACATCAACATTCTGGCCCGCTATCTGCAGCATGAGCCGCCCCAGCCCCCCGAGAAGGGCATGGCGGATATCAAGAAAACCTGGAAGCTCATTGTGCCACCGAACAAGCGGCCCAAGAAGCAGATGAACAGCTATAACCTGGAAAACATCTTCTCGGTCACCCTGCGTGATGCGGGCCAGGTCGCCTTGATCGACGGCGACACCAAGAAGATCATCAGCATAGTGAATACCGGCTATGCCGTACACATCTCACGCCTGTCCGCCTCCGGCCGTTATATCTATGTGATCGGCCGCGACGGCAAGGTGGTCATGATCGACCTGTGGATGAAAAAGCCGGACGAGGTTGCCGAACTGCATCCCTGCATGGAGGCCCGCTCGGTGGAGACCTCCAAGTTCAAAGGCTGGGAAGACAAATACGGCATCGTCGGCTGCTACTGGCCGCCGCAATACGTCATTACCGATGGCCAGACCCTGGAGCCGCTGCGCATCGAGGGCACCCGTGGGATGGATGTCGACAATGAATATCACCCCGAGCCGCGCGTGGCAGCCATTATCGCCTCGCACGAAAAGCCCGAGTTCCTCGTCAACATCAAGGAAGCCGGCAAGATCCTCGCCGTGGACTACTCCGACATTGAAAACCTCAAGGTGACCTCCATCAATGCGGCCAAGTTCCTGCATGACGGCGGCTGGGATCGCACCCACCGTTACTTCATGTCAGCGGCGAACAAGTCCGACATCATCTCGGTCGTCGACTCCAAGACCACCAAACTGGTGAAGAACGTCAAGGTCGGGAAGATTCCTCACCCGGGTCGCGGTGCCAACTTCACCCACCCCAAATATGGTCCCGTCTGGGCCACCAGCCATCTGGGTGATGACACCATCGCCATGATCGGCACCGATCCCGTGAAGCACAAGCAGCATGCATGGAAGGTGGTGGACAACCTCACAGGTCTGGGTGGTGGCTCACTGTTCATCAAGACCCATCCAAAATCCAAGAACCTGTGGGTAGATGCACCGCTGAATCCGGATACAGAAACCTATGGCTCCGTGGCGGTATTCGACATTAACAACCTGCACAAGGGCTTCAAGACGATTAATGTTGTCAAGGACGCAGGACTGACTGGCGGTCGTGCCGTACAGCCTGAGTACAATGCCGCCGGTGACGAGGTCTGGATCTCGATCTGGAATGGTGAGACGGAGACATCCGCCATCGTGGTGTATGACGACAAGACCCGCAAGGTCAAAAATGTCATCAAGGACAAGCGCCTGATCACTGCAACCGGTAAGTTCAACGTCAAGAACACCCAGCATGATATCTACTAAGCGAGTGTAAACCTAAGTGGGGGGGGGTAATAGATTCATATTTATTACCCCCCTTTTTTATCGATTTTTTAACGCCCGGGAACACAACCAGGCAGGAAATACTGGAAAAAACCATAATTGTTCGTTAACTTCAAAAAGAGGTAGGGTGAAGCATGAACAACATACCTGATGTCTACTTGGTGGGAGCCGGTCCTGGCGATCCCGAGTTATTGACGGTCAAGGCACAGCGGATCCTTCGCCAAGCGGATGTCACCGTCTATGATCGCCTGGTCTCCCCCGCCATTCTTGAGCTTCTCCCCACTGGCGCCAAACGCATCTACGTCGGCAAAGCCGCAGGGCGTCACCACATGACCCAGGATGAAATCAACAGCCTGTTGGTGAATCTGGCCCGCAAGGGACGCCAGGTCGTACGATTGAAAGGCGGCGACCCCTTTATCTTTGGCCGTGGCAGCGAAGAGGCAAAATATTTACGTGAGCATGGTTTTTCTTTTGAGGTCATTCCCGGCATTACTTCGGCCGCAGGCTGCAGTGCATACGCCGGCATCCCCCTCACACATCGCGGCCTGTCCACCGGGGTGCGCATCGTTACCGGACACTGCCAGGCCAATCAGCCACTCAATCTGAACTGGACCAGCCTAGCCGATCCCGACACCACCCTGGTGGTGTATATGGGGCTCGGACATCTGCCCGAAATCAGCCAAAAACTCATGGCCGCAGGCCTGCCCGCAACGACGCCGGCGGCGGTTATCGAAAATGGCACCCAACCCAAACAACGGCGCTGCATCGCCACCCTTGCCGATATCACGCAACGGGCACATGAACTTGACTTCCGCCCCCCCTCACTGATAGTTATTGGACGTGTCGTCACTCTCGCCGAGGAACTGGGTTGTCTGGAATCACACGTCTCAAGTCTTTCACGCACCCAGGACGCAGATGGTCTCTGCGCCAGTGCAGGAAACTAGGCCATACAATAATCTCTATGCGGCCTTTTTTTTCTGTTGTAACACTTTTTTCGGTAGTGTTTCTGACGCTGCCCCCCACTTCACTGCATGCACAGGAAAAGGGGATCTCTGCCGCCCGCCAGGGCGAGCTGATCCACCTGCTCAAGCAGGATTGCGGTTCTTGTCATGGACTGACACTGGAGGGCGGTCTTGGCCCGCCGCTGTTGCCCGCCGATCTGTCCGGTAAACCCCCTGAATGGTTGCGCGATGTCATACTCGACGGCATCCCCGACACGGCCATGCCTCCCTGGCGCCCCATCCTCAGCGAGGACGAGGTCGCATGGTTGGTAAAAAGCATGCTACAAGGAATATTTGATGGCCAATAAGAAGCACCGTTTTCACTTCACTCTGGGCATGATACTGGCATCGCTGCTGATGAGCGGTTGTTCCCAGTTAGACACTGCCCCCCTGCGTGGCACGGGTGATATGGGGATCGTCATCGAACGCGCCGCCGGCAACGCCCTGGTGGTTGAAACCACCCACCACACCATACTCTCCCGCGTAGAGGGGCTAGGCAATCTGTCTCACGCCTCAGCGGTATTCTCCCGCGATGAGCGCTATGCCTATGTCTTCGGCCGTGATGGCGGCCTGTCCAAGGTGGATATCCTGCGTGGACGGCTGGTCAAGCGCGTGGTGCAAGGCGGCAACAGCATCGGCGGCGCCATCTCCCAGGACGGCCGCCTGATCGCCGTCAGCAATTACAAGCCCGGCGGGGTGAAGGTGTTTGACGCGGAAACGCTGGAGATGGTTGCCGATATCCCTGCCGTGTACGGCAACGATGGCGAGCGCTCCAAAGTGGTAGGACTGGTGGATGCCCCCGGCCAACGCTTCGTCTTCAGCCTGTGGGATGCGGGCGAGACCTGGGTGGTCGACATGCGCGACCCAAAAAATCCGCAAATCCGCAAGTTCAAGGACATCGGCAAGTATCCCTATGACGGCCTCATTACGCCGGAGGGCCGCTACTACATCGCCGGCCTGTTCGGCGAAGACGGCCTTGCCCTGCTGGATTTATGGAACCTGGACGCCGGCGTGAAGCGTATTCTGGGGGGCTATGGGCGTGGCGAACAGGCCTTGCCGGTCTACAAGATGCCACACCTGGAGGGCTGGGCAGCGGCGGGGGATTTATTGTTCGTACCCGCCGTCGGCCGTCATGAGGTGCTGGCGATCGACCAAAAAACCTGGCAGGAGGTTGGCCGCATTGCCGTGCACGGGCAACCGGTATTTGTCATGGCCCGTCCGGACAGCCGCCAGATCTGGGTCAATTTCGCCTTCCCTGACAACGACACCGTGCAGGTGATTGATGTACCGACCCAGCGCATCATCAAAACATTGAAACCGGGCCCGGCGGTGCTGCACATGGAATTCACTCCCCGCGGTGAGCAGGTGTGGATTTCGGTCCGTGACAAAGACCTCGTCGCAATTTATGACACCGAGACACTCCGCCAACTCAAGACACTGCCGGCGGACAAGCCCAGCGGGATTTTCTTTACCTCGCGCGCGCACGAGATCGGCCTGTGAGCATGAACACACTGGAAAAACGGCTGCTGAATGACTTTCAGCGTGATCTGTCCCCCTCCCCCACACCGTTTGCGGTCATGGCCGAGGAATTGGGCGTGACAGAAGAGGACGTCATCAGTGGTCTGCGCACCCTGACGGAACGCGGTGTCGTGAGCAGGGTCGGGCCGGTTTTCCGTCCCCAGCGATGCGGCGCCAGCTCCCTGGTGGCCATGACGGTGCCGGAAGCCAGACTGGAGGCGGTGGCTGAGCTGGTCAACGCCTTTCCCGAAGTCAATCACAATTATGAACGAGAACACCGCCTCAACCTCTGGTTCGTGGTAACGGCGGACACCGAGGAACACCTGCAGGCCTTGCTGCAACACATCGAGCAGCAAACAGGCCTGACCACCCTCTCCCTTCCCATGCTGGCCGAGTACCACATCGACCTGGGGTTTCCATTGCAATGGGATTAACCGCAAGAGATCAACAGCTGGTCGCCGCCATCCAGTGTGGCTTGCCACTGGTATCCCGCCCCTTTGCCGAGATTGGCGCTCATATCGGTTTGAGCGAAAGCGAGACCATCGAGCGCATTCAGGCACTACTGACCGATGGCACCATCAAGCGGCTGGGGGTAGTGGTACGCCATCACGAACTGGGTTACCGCGCCAACGCCATGACAGTATGGGACATCCCCGATAATCAGGTGGATGAACTTGGCCAGCATATCGGCGCCGTGGATTTCGTTACCCTCTGTTACCGCCGGCCACGGCACCTGCCGGACTGGCCCTACAACCTGTTCTCGATGATACACGGGCAAAACCGCGATGCCGTTCTACGCAACATCGAGCACCTGATCGAACAGTGCGGTCTGGGTGACATCCCCCATGAGGTGTTATTCAGCCGCCGACGCTTCAAGCAATGCGGCGCCCACTATATCGACTCGCCACCCCGCCAGGCGGTCACAGGGGGAGCGCACATCCCAGTCGGGAGCCAGCCCTGATGGATGCACGGGATATCGCCATCATCAACCATCTGCAAGGTGGATTTCCCGTCACCGACCGACCTTACGCCGAAGCGGCAATAACACTGGGCATTACCGAAAGTGAACTTATCGAGCGGCTTGAAAACCTGCTTGAAAAAGGCATCCTCAGCCGTTTCGGGCCCATGTATCACGCCGAACGCCTGGGCGGCGGCCTGACCCTGGCCGCCCTGCACGTGCCCGACGAGGGCTTCGATCGTGTGGCGGAACAAGTCAACCGTTTTCCGGAGGTGGCACACAACTACCAAAGGGAACACCATTTGAACATGTGGTTTGTGCTGGCAACGGAAACACCGGCCAGAATTGACAAAGTGCTCGCCGAGATTGAACGGAAAACGGGCTGTCGCGTGTACAACGTACCGAAGATAGAGGAATTCTTTGTGGGACTGCGATTCGAGCTATGAATGATGTCATCGACCGGCGCATCATCGCCGCCACCCAGGAGGGCCTGCCACTGACACCACGCCCCTATGCGATGATCGCCGAACAGCTGGGACTCGACGCCAGCGATGTCATGGACCGAATACAGCGCATGCTCGAAAACGGCGCCATCCGCCGCATCGGTGCAGTGCCGAATCATTATGCCCTGGGATTCAGGGGCAACGGCATGTCCGTGTGGGATGTCCCGGATGACGCTATAAAGGAAGCCGGGCACAGGATCGGCGACCTCGACTTTGTCAGCCACTGCTACCATCGTCCCCGCCATCTGCCGACCTGGCCCTATAACCTGTTTGCCATGGTGCATGGTCGCGACCGTGCTGAGGTCGACGAAAAAGTCCACCACATCGCTGCCATACTGGGTGTAAATGATCATGGACACGAGGTCCTGTTCAGCACACGTATTTTGAAAAAGACCGGCCTGCGCATCGCCGGCTAACTGGAGTTCACCATGTTCCGCATATCACAGTACCTCCAGGAATTGAAAAACCCCACGCCGCTGATACCGAAGCGCAACCCGCCCGGTCCGGTGGTTATCTGGAACCTGATCCGCCGCTGCAATCTCACCTGCAAGCACTGTTACTCCATTTCCGCCGACAAGGACTTTCCCGGCGAGCTGTCGCGCGAAGAAATCTTCACCGTGATGGATGACCTCAAGGGCTTCCACGTACCGGTGCTGATTCTCTCCGGCGGTGAGCCCCTGCTGCACCCCGATATCTTCGAGATCTCACAGCGCGCCAAGGCGATGGGATTCTATGTGGGCTTGTCCACCAACGGCACCCTGATCAATGAGTCCAATATCGACAACATCGCCGCCGTGGGCTACGACTATGTCGGCATCAGCATCGACGGCATCAAGGAGACCCACGACATCTTCCGCCGCATGGACGGTGGTTTCGAGGCCGCCCTCAACGGCATCCGCCTGTGCCGTGACAGCGGCGCCAAGGTGGGGCTGCGCTTCACCATGATGCAGGACAACGCCCATGAGCTACCGCAGATGCTGCAACTCATGGAAGACGAGGGCATCGACAAGTTTTATTTCTCCCACCTCAACTATGCTGGGCGCGGCAATGTGCACCGCAAGGACGACACCGTATTCCAGACCACCCGCCAGGCCATGGAGCTACTGTTCGACACCTGCTGGCGCTACGTGGAAGAGGGACAGCCGAAGGAGTTCGTCACCGGCAACAACGATGCCGATGGGGTCTACCTGCTGATGTGGATACAGAAGCACTTTCCCGATAAAGTCGATCATATGCGGGCCAAGCTGGCCCAGTGGGGCGGCAACTCTTCGGGGGTCAACGTGGCCAACATCGACAACCTGGGCAAGGTGCACCCGGACACCATGTGGTGGGACTACACCCTGGGCGACGTGCACCAGCGGCCTTTTTCGGCGATCTGGCAGGACACCTCCGACCCGCTCATGGCCGGGCTCAAGTCCCACCCGCGCGCGGTCAAGGGCCGTTGCGGCCAATGCCGGTACTTCGATGTCTGCAACGGCAACACCCGCGTGCGCGCCTTTCAGGTCAGCGATGACTTCTGGGCCGAAGACCCGGGCTGTTATCTCACCGACGAGGAGATCGGCGTCACTGAGGCGGGCGAACGCCTGCTGAACACGCCCTATGTCTCCCGGCGCAAGAAACAACGCGCCAGCTAACTTCTTTATATTTCACCGCAGCATTGAGTGGTAATCCAGACATGACCAGAACGATAATCTCCCTCAGCACCCTTTTCCTGCTCGGCCTGGGCAGTGGCATCGGCAGCGCCGCCGAGCCTCCATCGTCTGCCCCCCA
>CAZTPE010000058.1:2514-11010 GCA_964614545.1 uncultured Ectothiorhodospiraceae bacterium | reverse complement strand
GAGCTGATCCGCTTCGACATGTCCGAATACATGGAGCGGCATACCGTATCGCGGTTGATCGGTGCACCACCCGGCTATGTCGGTTTCGACCAGGGCGGCCTGCTGACTGAGGAAATCAACAAGCACCCGCATGCGGTGGTGTTGCTGGACGAGGTTGAAAAGGCCCATCCGGACGTATTCAACCTGCTGCTGCAGGTGATGGATCACGGCACCCTGACCGACACCAACGGCCGTAAGGCGGATTTCCGCAATGTGATTCTGGTGATGACTACCAATGCCGGTGCGGAGATGATGAGCCGCAGCTCCATCGGCTTCACCAAGCAGGACCACAGCAGCGATGGTATGGCGGCCATCAAGCGGACCTTTACCCCGGAATTTCGCAATCGTCTGGATGCCATTATCCAGTTCCAGCCCTTGGACAGTGCGACCATCGGCCACGTGGTGGACAAGTTTCTCTACGATCTGGAGACCCAGCTGGAAGAGAAGAAGGTGGTGCTGCACGTGGACGAATCTGCGCGTGAATGGTTGGCCGAACACGGCTACGACGAGAAGATGGGCGCACGGCCCATGGCGCGCGTGATACAGGATCGCATCAAAAAACCGCTGGCCGAGGAGTTGTTGTTTGGTCAGTTGGCCGAGGGCGGCAAGGTCACCATCAGCGAGAAGGACGGCGAGCTGGTGTTCGACATCGCCTCCAGCGAAGAGGCGGTGGCGGCAGAGGTATTGTAACCGTCAAGCTAGTGTAGGTCGTCACTCATTTTGTAACATTAGAATGAGTCCCATTTTTTACCAGGCAAGGCGCGAGGCGGAGTCATAGTGGGCCTATGGCGACAACGAGCAACGCTGAATGGTGAAAAATGGGGCCATTATAAGTTATGAAATGAGTGACGACCTACACTAGGCAATGCCGTGATCTGTCACGGTGCCTGAAACACAAACGCCCGGCATGTCCGGGCGTTTTGCTGTGTGGCGCTTGCTTCGCTGCGTGTTTTGCCGCTAGCGGGCGCGGAAGGTGATGCGCCCCTTGGACAGGTCGTAGGGGGTCAACTGCACGGTCACCTTGTCACCGGTGAGGATGCGGATGTAGTGCTTACGCATCTTGCCAGAGATATGCGCGGTCACCACGTGGCCGTTTTCCAGCTCTACCCGGAACATGGTATTTGGCAGGGTGTCGATCACCGTGCCTTCCATTTCTATACTTTCTTCTTTTGCCATTGCTTGATTTGAACCAGTTTACTGTCGTGGGCGGGGAGGGTCTGCTTAGCCGACACCCCACGCCGGGATAAAATTCAGGGCGGCATGATGCCTGAAAATGCGCCAATAAGGAACCTCTGAGTGGGTTTGGGCGAAAAAGATTGTGATTCAAAATATCTGGATTCAAGGCGCAAATCACACGTTATGGCTGGCCGTTATAAAGATTTGCAGTGCAAAAGTTAGGTATTTTGGGGGTGAATCTGAGTTTATGGTGTGATCTGGGGGTTTTTTGGGAACCTTTTGCTGGGGGATTGCGTTGAAGAGTGGGCGGTTAGCCGGTAAATGCAGGGACTGGAAGTCGTAATAGCTATTAAGAAACCTTTAAGGAATGTTTGAGATAGTTTGTATCTCTAGCAGATTGTTCTGGTTCGAGACGGTTTTTTGAACTTGATTGAGAGTCCGGGGCGGTTGGAGAAAAAAGGGGGCATCCATTCCCCTTGGGAGAGTAGTGATTCTTCTCCATCTGATGGCGGATTTCAGGCGCAGATGGCATGTTTCCACGGAGACTGCAGCCAGCCCACGGTGGGGTGGATGGCGTCCTGTGAAATCAGCAGTTCCATGCCCAACAGCTCCGTAACGGCATTGAAGTCATTGGGATTTTCCAGTTGTTGTTTCAGACACTCAAGATGTGCGTAGTTCATGTGCAGCGTATTTGGACTGTAGCCATGTTCCTTCTCGAACGCCTGACTGACGTTGTAGATAAAGCTCAACATTGGATTGCCCCTGTGATCAGGGGGCTGTACCACGCGCCCCGGGTGAATTTGACTGTTCTTACCCGGTATATCGTCCAGCTGCCTCAACGCAATAGGGTCTGGTTGGAAGAGAGAAGGACTTGATCAGCTGTATTTAGTGGCCTTCGTTGTCAGGCGTGCTTATTCGCCGGTTTGCAATAAAGCTTGTTAATCGTAAGGGGCTGGTATTTTTTCACACCAGATCCGTCGATGGGCTGTTAGTATTCGTGCCCCGAATTTTATGTGTGGAATACATTTTATCTTGTGAAAATTATCTTGTGAAAACGCCATCAACCAACAAATTTGTCTTGTATATGCCATTCCTGCCGTCGTGCCTTGCGCTGATGGCGGGAATGAGTCTGTGCGTGGTGCTGCCAGCCGTTGCCGCGCCTGTAGTGAACCCTGCTGCGGAGCATCGTGCGGCGGTGGCGCAGGCGCGCCATGGAGAGTTCGAGGCAGCGCTGAAGCGTCTGACGGCCTTGCTTGAGGCCTATCCCGAAAAAACGGTATTTCGCCATGACTACATCAGCGTCCTCGCCTGGGCCGGGCGTGATGACGAGGTGTTGGTGCAGTCATCGCGGATTGATTTTTCGCAGGCGCCTGCTTATGTCATCAAGGCCATCGGCAAGTCGGCGCGTAATCGTCAGCAGCCGACGCTGGCCATTACGGCCTATAAGGCCGTGCTGAAACGAGACCCTCGTGATCGACAAGCCCGCCTCGGCCTTGCCATGAGTCTGGCTGAAGCGAAGCTGCCTACCGAGGCCGATGTGCAGATGGCAACCCTGCTGCGCACCGCGCCCAAGTCTGTGGAATTGCTGGAGGCACTGGCCTATGTGAAAGAGGCTGACCGCGATTTTGCTGCTGCCATCGACGCCTATGACCGGCTGCTGGAGCTTGCACCCACTCACCGCGGCGCCCGGCGCGGCCGGATTCTGGCCCTGCTGCACCTGGGTGTCCCCCACGAGGCCATCCGTCTGGCACGCCGTGATGCTGATGTGTTCACCGCCGGAGACTGGCAGCGCATGGCCGGGGATCAGGCAGCGCGGGAGATACGCTGGGGACGGCTGCCCACGGTGAGCCTTGCTGAACGTTATCGTGATACAGATAGCGCTATCGAACGTTTGCAGAGCCAGTACCTGCAGATGGCAGACAAGGATAGTGCTGCGGCATTGCGCAACCGCCTTGATCTCATCTCGGCCTACCGCAATCGACGCCTGATGCACGAGGCGACTATCTTGTATGAGCAGCTGCGCGAACAGGGTGTGACGACTTTCCCGCCTTATGTGCTGGCCGTCGTCGGTGATGCCTATCTATCGTTACGTCAGCCGCAGCAGGCTGTCGTACTGCTGGAACAATCGATCAGCGGCTATGCCGGTGATCTGGATGCCCAGTATTCGCTGTATTACGCATACCTGGAAGCGGGCCAGTATGAGAAATCACTCGCCCATATCGACCGTCTGGTTGCCTCACTGCCGCAATGGACATGGCCGCCAGGCAGCAAGGAGCGGGAGCTTAATCTCGACAGATTGTATGCGCAGACCGTGGCAGCAATGGCGCGGGCCTATGTGGGTAAGCTGGATATCGCCGAGCACCGGCTTGAGGCACAGCTGGCGCGTTCGCCGGCCAGCACAGACATTAGGAATGCGTTGGGTAGTGTCTATTTATGGCGAGGCTGGCCGCGTCTGGCGTTGGGAGAATTCCGTGCCGTATTGGCATTGGAGCCGGAAAACCTGGGTGCCCGCAGCGGTATGGTCAGTGTGCTGGCCGCCCACGGTGACGAGGCTGCATCCGATGCCGCACTAACACCGTTGCTGGCTGATTACGCGGATGACATTCATGTACGTAACCTGGCCCGTGATGCCGAGGTGCGAAAAATGCGCGAGGTCTGGATGGAGGTCAGTGGGGGCTCCAGTAGCAGCGAAATTTATCAAGGCAGCAGCGACCTGGCCTTTACGACCTATTACTACGACAAACCATGGAACCCGGGACTGCGTCCCTTCGTTTATGTGATGTACCGCGAAGCCGATTTTCAGGAGCAGGCGGTAAGCCGGAATCGTTTGGCGGCGGGTATGGATTACAGGCAGCGAGACATGACGTTACGTGGCAGCATCAGTGATGGCAATGGTTCAACGGGCATTTCATTGCAGGGCAGCTGGATGCCCACGGATCATTGGCGGGGCTGGCTGTTCCTGCAGAGCTTCAGTGAGCAGACGCCGCTGCGCGCTGACCTGACGGGGGTCGAGGCCTGGTCTCTGGAAGCGAGTACGGAATATCGCTTCCACGAAAGCCGTAGTCTGGGCCTGTCTCTGCAATACATGGGCTTTGACGATAACAACCAGCGTAACACCCTCACAGCCTTTGCCCGCCAGGGGCTGGTCAATGGCTTACGGTACAAGCTAAGTGGTGAAGTCTATCTCTACCACCAGACCAACACCGTGGATGGCACGGACTATTTCAATCCATCCCGCCAGGATTCTGCCGAACTAAGCCTCAGCAACGAATGGTTGACCTACCGGCATTATGAAAAATCCATGCGCCAACGTCTGGTGATTGGTGTCGGGCCGAACCGTCAACAAGGGTTTGATACCAAGCTGTCCTGGTCGCTGAGCTACGAGCATCATTGGAGCTTTAGCCGACAGTTCAGCCTGAGTTATGGCATCACGCGCGCCCGGCCCGTTTATGACGGGGTGCAGGAGCCCACCACGCGTGGCTTTCTGAATTTGTATGCAAGGTTTTGATGATGACGACTAACTTAAAAAAGATGTCCCACTGTTTGCGTGATCGGATGCTGCCAGCCCTGTGGACCATGTTTCTTCTGCTGTCGTGTGCAATGCCTGCCAGCGCCGAGTTGCTGGTGCTTTCCTATCACGAATCGAGCCATATGCTGGGGCGTGACAAGGACTTCAAGGCTATGGCACTGGAGACCTCGGAGTTGGCTGCACAATTCTCCTGGCTCAAAGAGCATGGTTATGTCTCGGTGGATGTCGATGATCTGCTGGCTGCACAAAAGGGCGAGCGCCCCTTGCCGGAAAGGGCCGTGTTACTGAGTTTCGACGATGGTTATCGGGGCATGTATGAGCAGGTTTTTCCGCTGCTGCGCGCCTTTGACTATCGTGCCGTGCTGGCGGTGGTGGGGGGCTGGCTAGAGACGCCGGCACATGAGGATGTGATGTACGGTACGGAACCGGTGTCACGTGATTATTTTCTCAGTTGGCAGAAGATACGCGAGATGGTGGATTCCGGTTATGTGGAAGTGGCTTCACACAGCTATGACCTGCATCGCGGTGTGCTCGCCAATCCTCAGGGGAATACCCAGCCAGCGGCGGTGAGTCTGCGCTACGATGCCAACACGGGGCGTTACGAAAGCGATGCGCAATATCGCCAGCGCATCCGCCACGACCTGCAGCGCAATTCCGACCTCATTGCGCGTAAAATCGGGCAGCGGCCCCGCGTCATGGTTTGGCCCTACGGCGCCTATAACCGCGTTACCATCGACATCGCACGTGAAGTGGGTATGCCTGTCACCATGAGTCTCGAAGATGATGACAAGGTGGATATCCACAATCTTGGCAGCATAGGGCGTCTGCTGATCGGTCATGGTACTACTTTGACGGATTTTGTCTGGCAGGTGAACAACCACATCAAACCGCGGATCAAGCCGATACGTGTGGTGCACCTGGATCTCGACTACGTCTACGATCCTGATCCCAAGCAGCAAGACGTGAATCTGGGCAAGCTGCTGGATCGGGTCAAGGCTCTAGGCGTCAATACCGTCTATCTGCAGGCCTATGCCGACCCCGATGGTGATGGGAATGCTGATGCCCTGTACTTCCCCAATCGCCACCTGCCCATGCGTGCCGACCTGTTCAATCGCGTTTCCTGGCAGTTGCGTACCCGCGTCGGTGTGCAGGTCTATGCATGGCTGCCGGTGTTGGCCTATGACCTGCCGGAGGATCATCCGCTGGCCAAGGCTCAGGTTATCGCCTCGCCTGCACGCAAACCCGGCACGGAAGACTATCGACGTCTGTCACCCTTCAATCAGCAGGCCCTGCGTTTCGTTGGTGATATCTACGAAGACTTGGCCAGACAGGCGCCACTCGATGGTCTGATTTTTCATGATGATGCATATTTGGGTGACCATGAAGATGCCAGTGAGTGGGCATTGAAAATATACCGGGATAACTGGAAATTGCCGCCTGATATCAATGCCATCCGAGCCGAGCCGGAGCTCTTCAAGCGCTGGACCCTGCGCAAAACAAAGACCCTGGCGCAATGGACCGATGTCCTGGCCGAGCGTGCCCGTCAGTATCGTCCGGTTCTCAAGACCGCGCGCAATATGTATGCCACGGTCATCATGAACCCGCAGGCCGAGGCATGGTTCGCCCAGTCCCTCGATGTATTTCTTGAGCACTACGATTATGTCGCGTTAATGGCCATGCCCTACATGGAACAGGCCAAGGACCCTCAGGCTTGGTTGGCATCGCTGGTAGCACGTGTGGCTGAGACACCGGGCGCCCTCGGCAAGACCGTGTTCGAGTTGCAAAGTTTTGACTGGCGTAAGAAAACCCCCGTTGACGGCAGTGTGCTGGCCAAGCAGATGCGATTGCTGTTGCGCATGGGTGTGCGCAACTTTGGTTACTACCCTGATGACTTTATTCAGGGACTGCCATCACTCGATGCGGTGAGACCTGTTATCTCCCTGGCCCCTATCCCGAAGGAAAACTGATCATGAACAGTTGGCTTTCAACCTATCTGAGTTGGGCTCTTGTCTTTGCTTATACTTATCCGCTGTTCATGGCCTATGTGTGGATGGTGGGTGGACTGCAGTATTTCTTCAAATGGGAGCGCGGTCGGCCCATGGGTAGTGATGCACTGAATGAACTGGCGGGCTTCCCTCCGGTAAGCATACTCGTACCCTGTCATAACGAAGGGGATAATCTGCGTGAAACCATCGCTGCCCTGGACAAGCAGAATTATCCTGATTTCGAGATCGTCGCCATCAATGATGGCAGCACTGATAGCACGGCTGAGCTACTGGATGAACTGGGCCGGCAATATCCCCGTTTGCGGGTAGTGCATCTGGCGGAAAATCAAGGCAAGGCCATGGCCTTGCGCATGGGGGCACTGGCATCGCTCAATGAATTCCTGATCTGTGTCGATGGTGACGCCTTGCTGGATGTCGATGCCACGGCCTGGATCATCAAACACTTCGTCGATAACTGCCATGTGGGTGCGGTAACTGGAAACCCTCGTGTGCGCACCCGTTCCACCCTGCTGGGTAAGATTCAGGTGGGTGAGTTTTCCTCCATTATTGGTCTTATCAAGCGGGCGCAGCGTATTTACGGGCGGGTGTTTACTATTTCCGGTGTGGTGGCCGGATTTCGTAAATCGGCCCTGCTGGAAGTGGGTTACTGGAGTACGGATGCCATTACCGAAGACATCGATGTCAGTTGGAAGCTGCACCTGGCCGGCTGGGATATCCGTTTTGAACCCAATGCCCTGTGCTGGATTTTGATGCCGGAAACCTTCAAGGGCTTATGGAGTCAGCGCCTGCGTTGGGCACAGGGTGGCGTGGAGGTCTTTATCCGCTACCTGCCGCAGATTCTGCATCTGCGCCAGCGGCGCCTGTGGCTGTTGTTCGCGGAATACCTGGTCAGCATGTTATGGGCCTACACGATTCTCTCTCTGATCATCCTATGGCCGATGATGCAGTTCATCCCGCAGATGGAGGGGGTGGAGACATTCTCCATTTTGCCGGGTTCCGCCGGTTTGCTGCTGGGGCTGACTTGCCTGATCCAGTTCGCAGTGAGTTTCTATATCGATGGACGCTATGAGAAAGGCCTGGGGAAACTCTACTACTGGATGATCTGGTATCCCCTGGTTTATTGGTTGATCAACCTGTTGACTCTGGTGGTGGCGGTGCCCAAGGCATTGTTGCGGCCGCGTGGCAAGCGTGCCACCTGGGTCAGTCCTGACAGAGGAGTACGGCCATGAAGAATAATTCACTGATCATTGAATGCCCGGAGCATCAGGGATGGGTGCGCAGACTTGTCCAGGGAGGGGTGACGTTGATGTTATGGTTGTTATGGTTTTATCTGCTGCTGCCGGTATTTGAGCCGGTGCTGGAATTGGTCGGTGCCGACCTGTCGGTCATTGGTGTGGTTGCGAAGGTGGTTGATATCGAGATATTCGTGCTGGCCCTGTCGCTGGTTGGCACGGTAATACTGGGTTTCTGGTTGTGGGCCCGCTACAACACCCTTTTGCATCGCTTTCGCACCGGTGGCCAAAATCAGTGCGGCAGCGTTGGTCGCAATGAGCTGGCGGACTCGTTTGGCATTTGTCCCCTGGCATTGACTGACTGGCACGACTCCGAACAGCTGCTGATTCGGCTCACCGAGAAGGGCGGTATTTGTTCTGTCGAGGCGGGGGAGATGAAAATCTACCACTTTTCGGAGGAGCGCCCGGCGAACGAGCCCTTGTCACAGGGTGGGATGCTTGCCATTTCAAAGGC
>CAZTPE010000058.1:0-2414 GCA_964614545.1 uncultured Ectothiorhodospiraceae bacterium | reverse complement strand
GGACACTACACTAGGCGTTATTCCGCACCCGCCAGTGGCTCACCCCGGCCGAAGCGCTGCCATTGCCCGTCATGCAGCAGCTCCAGTGGGCGGTATTCCTGCTTGTAGTGCATCTTCGGACTGGCGGCGATCCAGTAGCCCAGGTACAGGTAGTCCAGACCCCGCCGTTGCGCCTCGCCAATGGCCCACAGCACGCTGTGACGTCCCGGGCTGTGAGCGGCAAAGGCGGGATCAAAAAAAGTGTATACCGCCGATAGGCCCTGGGTCAGCACGTCCAGCACACTCACTGCCATCAGCTGGCCCTGGTGGCGGAATTCCGTGAACAGGGTCTCTGACCAGGGACTGCAAAGAAACTCCAGATAACGCTCGGGATTCGGGTCGTCCATGCCACCGCCGGGGTGGCGGCTGGCCATGTAATGCCGGTAGAGGGTGAAATGTTCTTCGTTGAAGGCCGCCGGCCGCGGCGTGGCCTGCACATCCTGGTTGACTTTCAGGGTGCGGCGCTGGGCACGGTTTGGCTGGAAGATATGCACGGGGATGCGCATCGGCAGGCAGGCCTGGCATTGTGGGCAGTGTGGCCGGTAGATGTGGCTGCCGCTGCGCCGAAAGCCAAAGTCCGCCAGGCGGCTGTAGATGGCTGTGTCCATGGGTGCGCCGGGATCCGTGAACAGGTTCACCGTGTTGCGACCGGACAGGTAGCTGCAGGGGTGGGGGCGGCTGGCGAAGAAGGCCAGCTGGTTCAACGAGGGTTTGGCGGTCATTTCAGGACTCAGGACTCAGGACTCGGAAGTGTCCAGCGGCCGGTGTGGCCGGTTTGGGGACACCAGTGGTCCAGCAGTTGGCGGAAGTGTTCGCGGTCGATGTTCTCCGCGCCCAGGCTTTCCAGGTGGGTCGAATGCACCTGGCAGTCCACCAGCCCGTAGCCCCATTGTTCGAGCTGGCGCACCAACTGCACGAAGGCGACCTTGGAGGCATCACGCGCACGGCTGAACATGGATTCGCCAAAGAACACTCTGCCGATACCGACGCCGTAGAGGCCGCCCACCAGCTTGCCGTCGAGCCAGCATTCCACTGAATGGGCGTGGCCTAATTCGAACAGGTGCCGATAGGCCTGTTTCATCTCTTCGGTAATCCAGGTTCCGCTATCATTGTCATTGCGTGGTGCGCTACAGGCCTTGATGACCTCGGTAAAGGCAGTGTCGGTCGTGACCTTGAAGTGTTGTTGGCGCAGGGTCTTGCGCAGGCTGTGGGAGACATGGAGCTTGTGTGGAAACAGTACCGTGCGCGGATTGGGTGACCACCACAGAATCGGCTGGCCGTGGTTGTACCAGGGAAAGATGCCGTGTCGATAGGCGGTGAGCAAGCGCCCTGGGCTGAGATCGCCACCCACCGACAGCAGGCCATCCGGTTCATCCAATGCCAGAGAGATATCGGGGAATGTATAGCTCGTGTCCCGGGGGTCAATCCAAAAGGGGGCAAGCCCGCGCATGTGTCCGTCCTTGCGTCGTCAGAGTGTTGATGATTAATCTGACAACAAAATTGCCAAGTTAATAGTTTCGCTTAAACGGCGTGTGTTCGCCAAGTGTCTTGATGTGATCCTGCATGGTGCGGGTTTCGCGTTGCAGAAAATCGGCAATGGCGCTGCGGAACTCCGGGTGAGCAATCCAATGTGCGGACCAGGTCGCTGTGGGTAGAAAGCCGCGGCTGATCTTGTGTTCACCCTGGGCGCCGGGGTCGAAACGCTGCAGACCATGACGGATGCAGTAGTCCAGTCCCTGGTAGTAGCACAGCTCAAAATGCAGGTTGTCGAAATGCTCGTCGCAGCCACAGTGGCGACCGTACAGGCTGTGCTTATCACGCAGACAGATGGCACTGGCTACCGGGCGGCCTGCCTGTTCGGCGAGGAAAATCACCACCTGCCCCGGCAGATGTTGGCTGATGTCACGAAAAAACGCCAGTGACAGGGTGGCGTGGCCGCCGAGGCGGGCAAAGGTGGCGGCGTAGTGACGGTGCACGATCTGCCATTGTGCCTCACTCAGCTGTTCGCCGTAATACTGGCGTATGCTGATGCCGGACTCCTGCACCCGGCGCCGTTCGCGGCGGAGGGTCTTGCGCTTGGCCGAGGTGAAGTGGCCGAGGTAATGCTCGAAGTCACGGTAGCCTTGATTGTGCCAATGGAACTGACAGTCGGTGCGGATCAGCAGTCCCTGTGCGGCCAGCGTGTTGCAGTCAATTTCGTTGGGGAACAACCAGTGCAATGAAGAAACCTTGATCGCTTTGGCATGGCTGATAGCGGCCTCGATGAGGGTGCGGGTGATAGCCTCGCGATCAACATCCGGCGCAATCAGCAGGCGCGCGCCAGTGGCCGGGGTGTACGGCACCGCCGCCACCAGCTTGGGGTAATAGGCCAGACC